>NZ_JBEYFC010000096.1:0-23405 GCF_040634175.1 Streptomyces sp. NPDC007162 | reverse complement strand
GGGGGGGGGGGGGGGGGGGGGGGGGGGGGGGGGGGGGGGGGCCCCCCCAGGCGCCGGCCAGCGCGTCCTGCTCGGTCGCGATGACGATGCGCTCGGACGCCGTACGGGCCGTGCGTTCGGCGCCCCGGCCGTCCGGCCCGGTGGCGATCACGAAGCCGGAGCGCTCCCAGGAACTGCGGATCGGTTCGACGTGCGAGCCCACGTCCACGGCGACGGCGACGTCGCGCACGCCCGCCGTGGACCGGGCCTCGTCGATCCCGCTGACGGACGTGACGCGCCCGGGCGGGACACCCAGGAACCGGATGGCGGCGCCTTGCGGCCGCCGTGGCACCGCAGCGGGCTCCTCCCCGGCCGCGACCCGGAACCAGTTGCGCAGCAGGTCCCAGCCGTAGGCGAGTTCGATGAGCCGGTGGATCTGGTCGCCGGGCAGCCGCGCGGCGCACTCCACCAGGTGCGGCACCCCGTCCTCGATGATCCACTCGCCGTGCATGACGCCGGTGCGGAATCCGGACGCGCGGGCCAGGGCCAGCATGCTGGCGCGCAGTGATTCGCGTACGCCGCCCTCGGGCGGAGCCGGGACGACGTGTCCCATCTCCACCGGGTGGACCCCGCCGAGCAGACGCTTGGCGGTCACGTTGCAGAACAGCGCGGTACCGTCGCGCAGCAGCAGCTCGACGCTGAACTCCTCGCCCAGGAGCCGTCGTTCGGCCAGGCAGGGGCCGGGCCCCCCGTTCAGGCGCATGGTCCCGCCGATGGCGTTGCGCGCGGTGGTGTGCCGCCAGGCCGCCGCCACGTCCGCGCCGGGTTCGAGGACGAGGACGCCTTCGCTGGACTGGAGGGTGGCCGGCTTGAGGACGAACCCGTCGGGGCATCCGGCGGCGAATTCCGTCGCTTCGGCCGCGTCGGACACCTCTCTCCAGGCGGGCTGGGGGATGCCCGCCTCGTCGGCGAGCCGCCGCTGACGGCGCTTGTCGCGGAAGGTCCGGGCGGCCTCGGTGCCGGGGCCGGGCAGACCCCAGGCGTCGGCGAGGACCGCTGCGGCCACGACGCCGTAGTCGTTGCCGGGCAGCACGGCACGTACACCGGGCGGCGAGGCGACGAGGGCGGGCAGCCGGTCCGCGTCGGTCTGGACCGGGGCGGGCAGGACGTCGGCGAAGCAGGCGATCTCGCCGGTGCGGTCACGGGCGCCCCGCACGGCGAGGACTTCCGGTTCGTCCACGACGAGGACGCTGTCCGGCGCCAGGAAGCCGTCGAGGACGCGCAGCAGGTCCGCGCTGTATCCCACCAGGACGTATGCGGGCATGATCGGTCCCTTTCAGATCTCTCCGGGGCGGAGTTCGCCGTGCTGGACGCCGCAGCCCAGAGCCGCCTGCATGAGCAGGACCGCTTCGAGTCGGTTGCGCACGCACAGCTTGGTCAGGGCGTGGGAGACGTGGCTCTTGATGGTGGCCGGGGAGACGACGAGGCAGTCGGACACCTCGCCGGTCGACATCCCCTCCGCGAGCAGCGTCAGCACCTCCCGTTCCCGTCGGGTCAGGCAGCGCAGCCGGACCGCGAGATCGCGGCCGGCGTCCGCGGGCTGCATGGCCACGCAGAGTCCGACGAGGTCGGGCGAGAGCACGATGTGCCCGGTCGCGGCGGCGGCAGCGGCCTGCGGCAGGTGGGACAGCGCCCAGTCCTTGCTCAGGCAGCCCGAGGTGCCCGAGGCCAGGGCGGCGTCCAGCCGGTGCTTGGACCAGTCGACACCCACCAGGAGGGTCCTGCCGCCGCGGCGGTTCACGTCCTGGGCCTTGAGGACGTGGTTCTCCAGCGGTCCGGAGACCAGGATCGTCAGGTCCGCCCGGTGCAGCGGCCACTCCGCGGCCGGGCGACGGCTGTCGCCGGTGGCGACCAGGCTGACCTGGTCGTCCGCGTGCAGGGTGCCGCCGAAGACCTGGCGGGAGACCGGGTCCCCGTCGACCAGGAGGACGCGGGGCGGTTCGGCGGAGGGCGGGGCGGCCGGCGCGAACACCTGCGCCGGTGCGGGCGCCGTGGCAGGTCCGACGGTGGCGGGCCCGGTGGTGGCGGGTCCTCCCTTGGTGGCCGCTCCGGCCGGTCCCACGGGGCCGGCCCCTTTCACGACGGGTCCGGCCGGGCGCGGGGGGAGGCGAGGAAGGTGGTCGAGGAGCGCGGCGGCGGGGAGCACCCCGCCCCGCGCGCTCGCGCCGGTCTCGCGCTGCGGGTGGCTCGTGATACGGGTCATCGCGGCACCTCCGCGGTCAGGGCGAGACGACGCCGGGAAGCTTCGGAAAGGCGGTGGTCTGCCACACGTAGTCGGCACCCACCAGGTAGCGGGTGAAGCGCTGGACGCCGAGCCCGAAGCCCGCGCTCGGCGGTATGCCCTTCTTCACCTCGTCCAGGTACCAGCCGTACTTGGCGGGGTTTTCCCCCGTCTCGCGCATCCGGGTGATCAGACGCCGGTAGTCCGACTCCCGTTCGCCGCCGCTGATGACCTCGCCGTACCCCTCCGGCATGAGGAGGTCGAACGTCCGCAGCACGCCCGGCCGTTGACTGTCCTCGCGCTCCAGGAAGACGCGCGAGCCCTTGGGATAGTCGGTCAGGAACACGGGGCGGGCGCTGCCCTCGGAGAGGATGCGCTCGCCTTCCCAGTCGATCTCGGCCGCCGCGCTCTGGGCATGGCCGCCGTCGACGAGGCGGGAGACGGCGTCCGTGTGGGCGAGCCGTTCGAACGGGGCCGCGAGCATCGCCCGCAGCGCGTCCACGTCGCGCCCCAGGTCGCGCAGCGCCGGTTCGCACTCGGCGACGACCGCTCGGGTAGCGGTGGCGATCAGCTCCTCGGCCAGGTCCATCACCTGTTCGCGGCTGGTGTGCGCCATCTCGATGTCCAGCTGATGGAACTCCGCGAGATGGCGCTGGGTGGAGCAGGTCTCCAGCGGCTCCATCCGTACGTTCGGAGCGACGTAGAAGATCTTGTCGTAGGCGAGCAGGGCCGCCTGCTTGTAGACGAAGGCGCTCGTCATGAGTTTGTAGCGGTGGCCGTAGAAGTCGACGTCGACCTGTTTCGCGCCGCGAATTCCGGGGTCGGTGACCGGGCCGATGACGGGAGGGAGGAGTTCCACGAATCCGGCTTCGTACAGGAATTCCCGGGCATGTCGCAGAAATAAGTTCTGCAGACGGAGAATCTGGCGGGTGCTATCGGAGCTGAGGTGTGCTCGCGGTCCGGGTGGGAGGTGCGTGTCAACTACGGCTGCGGGTGCTGACATTCTTCGTGCTCCCTCGTTCTCTAAAGGGTCAGGGAAGAACTTCGCCTGATCCACGCTAGAGGAGGGAAGTGGCCGGTCCGGAATTTTCCGGCGGAATATAACCGGAATTCCGCCGGCCGGACGACCGGCTCGCGGGCACGTGCGCGCGCCCTGCGGACGTGCCGCTCAGGAGCGGGGTCTGCGCAGGGCGCGCGGGAGCGTCACGGCCGGGCGCCGGCGTATCGCCGGGGCGCGTCCGTGACCTCAGCGGGCGCGACGTTCCAGGTAGGCGGTGCCGCCGTCGACGGCGGCCAACCGCCAGCCGTCGCGGGCCACGTCGTTGAGAACGCCGGTGGCACCGGGGCCGGGCCCCTCGGGGAGCGGCACGGCCCTGTACTCGTACGCGCAGGTGTGCGCGGGGCGCCGCGCATCCGGTGGACCGGCAGGTTCCGCGTCCCGGTCGTCCCCGTCCGTGCCGGTTCCGGAAGCGTCCGCCGGAGCCGTCCCGTCGAGGGCTCCCGGGTCGGTGTC
Organism: Streptomyces sp. NPDC007162; assembly: GCF_040634175.1. NCBI lineage: Bacteria > Bacillati > Actinomycetota > Actinomycetes > Kitasatosporales > Streptomycetaceae > Streptomyces > Streptomyces sp. NPDC007162. Next base: position 19,632 of record NZ_JBEYFC010000096.1, on the reverse strand, counting down.
GGGGCGCGTTCCCCTGGCGGAGGCAGGAGAGGCGAGCGGGATGGATCCCTGACCGAGCGAGGAACCGGACAACCGTGGTCTCTGTTCAGGGAGTCCGTGAGCGTCGTGAAAGGACTCTCCCGGGTCGGCGGGCCGTCCGAAGTCCGGCGGACGGACGCCGTCCGGAATTCCGTACGGGCCTTCGCGCTCCTCTTCCACGGCGAGTTTCAGCAACCGGTGCCGAGTGGACCCGTCGATGCGCAGAGCGTCGGCCAGCAGCTGGACGGTCTCTTTGCGCGGATGGCGCACATGCCCCTTCTCCAGGTTTCTTATCGCGCGGGAACTGATGGTGGAGAGGTCGGCCAGCTGCTGCTGGGTGATGCCGGAACGCAGTCTGGTGCGCATCAGCATCTCGGCGAACTCAGGGTTTTCCATGAGGCTACTCCGACATCGGACATCTCGTGGACCGTACTCCCCCGGATCCGGTACGCGGCCTCCGGTGTCGCCGCGCTCGGCGCGTCCGGCGACGTCGCTTCCCACCATAGGAAGCGTTCTGCCGGGCCTCCACGTCACGACCGTCACACGCCTACGCTTCGCGACAACCTTGTGGCGGCCGACGTCCCCGCCTCGTATGCACAGGTGGGACACCACTCCCCACCCACGAAGCCGCTCCGGCTGACCGAACAGGCAAAGAGGATCCCCGAACGGCCCGCCCGGACCACGCGCCCGACCGGCCCAGGCCGTCGCACCCTGTCTGACCTGCGGGGAGGGGCGACCCAGCGGTACGGCACCGACGACAGGCACCGAACGGCGCCCGCTCACCAACGTAAAACTTGCCAAATGACCGATTCTCTGTGCTGGTTGGTCATGCGTCGGGTGCGGGTGCCGAGCAGCGTCCTTTGCCGGCCGACATCGAACTGTCCGCCTACCGCATCGTGCAGGGTGTCCCGGCTGCTCACCGAACTGAACGCCCGGGACCGGGTCCAGCCCGCGTGCGTCCACGCCCGGCCGTGCAGAAACGTACGGAACTTCCGACCCCACTCCGGATCGTCGTACAGAACCCCACCGGCATGACGCGGACCGTAGCCAGGTCCCGCCCGTGATCAATCCCAGCGCCCACGGCTGTACCGGTGTTCACCAAGGCCGCACTCCCCGGCTCATCCCTGCTGGTCCGTCCGGATTCCCTCGATGCCGCGCAGGAAATGCCAAGCGTGTTCGCATTCACGGCGCCTTCGCTTTCTTCACGGAATGCAATGTGCACATTGAGGCGGGAACGTCTGTCCTCACAGGTCACACCTGATCGAATGAGAGGCATGGAAACGAGCGATTAACTGACGCGTAGTCGACGGGAATCGTCGGCTCTGGTGCACTCCTGGTCACTGCCGTACACACACAGCGTCAGGAGGGGCTCATGCCCTTGTTCGCCAGAGCGGCCTGGCCGGGAGACCATCGCGACGAGATCGTCGCAGGGACGCTCGTCGCCGCGGTGATCGTCGTCCTCGGGTACGCCTCCGGCATCGGCACACCTCAGCCCACAACCGTCGACACCGCCTCGCCGCCCTCGGCCGGTCCCTCGGGGGGATCCGCGGCGAGTGGCTCCGGCCCGGGGGACAGCGGCTCCGGTTCCGGTGCGGACTCGGGCGCCGGCTCGGGAGGCGACAGCTTGCCCGGAGGCGGCGGTTACGTTCTTCCGGTGGGCGACGGCACCACCTCCACCGGCGCTCCCGACGGTCCTGGCACGGGCGGTGCGGGCAGCACCGGTGGCATGCCGATGCCCCCCACCGCCCCCTCCGGGTCGGCCTCGGACTCCCCCACGCCCGCCCCGTCCCCGGTCCCGTCCTCGTCCAACGGCTGCACGACGGGCGAAGTGCGGCTGTTGCAGCCACTGTTGACCGGCACCGTCGGCCAGGTCACCGGCCTGCTGGACGGCCTGCTCGGCACGGCCGCCTCACCCTCGCCGTCACCGTCGTCGTCGCCCTCGACCAGGGATCCGTCGTCGGTGTGCGTGGGCCCGGCGCCGTCACCCTCGGTGCTGTCGGAGGTGCTCCCATGAGAGGCCGACGCGGTCCCCGACTCGCCCTTGCCGCTCTCCTGGCGTTCGCGGCCCTGCTGTTCGCGGCGCCCGCCGCCTCCGCCCACACCGAACTGACCTCCACCGCACCGAAGAACGGCTCCCGGCTCACACACACTCCCGCCACGGTCCGGCTGACCTTCAGCGAGCAGGTCGACCTCGCCGACGTCCGCATCACCGCGGACCGGAAGCAGCTGACCCTGTCCCGGCCGGCCCACGGCGACGCCGAGGGCAATGTCGTCGAGGCGACCGTCCCGAGGACCACCGGCGAGGACCGGCTCACTCTCATATGGCAGGTCCATGACATGAAGGACGGCCATCCCACGTCGGGGAGCCTGTCCTTCGCGCTCGTGGCGAAGCCCGGGAACTCCGCCGCATCCGGTACCGACAAGGCCGACGCAACCGGCGTCCAGGCCGCTCCGCACCCCTCGGAGGCCGTGTACACCGCCTGGACCGTGACCCGCTGGGTCGGCTACCTCTCGCTCGCCCTCTACGTCGGTGGGCTCGCCTTCTGCGCGCTGCTGTGGCCCCAGGGCGCACAGGACCGCCGTACCCGCCGGCTCCTCACCCTCTCCTGGGCGGCCGGACTCGCGGCGGGCCTGCTCGGGCCGGGCCTGCAGGGCGCCTACGGGGCCATGGGCAGGCTCGGTGACGTGCTCAAGTCGGCCACCTACACCGACCTGCTGGGCTCCGAGATCGGCATCGTGGCCGCCTGCCGGGTCCTGATGTGGGTGCTGGCCGCGATCGTCCTGGCCGCCCTGCTCCAGGGCGGTGAGCGGGCCGCCCGTTCCCCGGGCTGGCGCGTCGGTTTCCTCGCCGTCGCCCTGGGCCTGCTGCGCACGACGGGCATGACCGGGCACAACGCCGAGGGCACGCATCCGGGTTGGGGGGAGGTCGCCGACCTGATCCATCTGCTCGGTGTCTCGCTCTGGCTGGGCGGCCTGGCCCTCCTGGTGTTCGGCGTGCTGCCCCGCCGCCGCCCGGAGGAGCTGTCCGCCGCCGTCTCCGGCTACTCCACGCTGGCAGGCGTGTCGGTCGCCGCGATCCTGGCGGCCGGATCGGTGCTGACCTGGCAGATCGTCGGTTCCTTCGGCGCACTCGTCGACACCGGGTACGGGCGCCTGCTGCTGCTGAAACTCGCCGTCCTCGCCGTGGTGCTGCTGATCGCCCGGAGCAGCCGCACCTGGGTGCGAACCCGGCTGGACATCGCCGTCCTCCTGCGCGGCGACCGCGCCACCGTACGGCCCTTCGTCTACTCGGTCGTGGCCGAGACGGGGCTCGTCCTCGTCGTCCTCGCCGCGACGAGTGTGCTGGTCACATCCGCCCCCGGGCGCTGATCGGCAATTCCCCGCACAACCCGCTGTTTCGCCCCTCATCTCGCAAGGAGACGCACCACCATGGGCACTGACACCCCTGACAGCACTGACACCACTGACAGCACCACCGCTGCTCCCCCGCCGCGTCACCGGCGCTCCCGGGTCGGCAGCCGGGTGCTGCTGGCCACCGGCGTGGGCGCGGGCGTAGCCGCGGTCGCCTGCCTCGGCCTGCTCCAGGCATCCGCCCGAGCGGCGGCTCCGCAGACCGCCGCGCCCGCGGCCGAGGCGCACTCGATGGCGATGGACCAGCCCGCCACGGCCAAGACCACGGCGGCCAAGGCCGCGGACCACACCATCAAGATCACGGGCTACAAGTTCGCCCAGCCGTCCCTGACCGTCAAGGTCGGCCAGACCGTGGAGTGGATCAACGAGGACTCCGTTCCGCACACGGTCACCACCACCAGTGGCCCGGCGAAGTTCGACTCCGGCACACTGAACAAGGGCGACAGCTGGTCGTACACCTTCACCAAGGCGGGCACCTACGAGTACTACTGCGCCGTCCACCCCGACATGACCGCCTCCATCACCGTGGTCGCCGACAGCGGGGGCAGCACGGGTGGCTCGACAGGCAGCTCGACAGGCGGCTCGACAGGCGGCTCCACGGGCGGTTCCACCGGGGGATCGACCGGCGGTTCCACCGGGGGCAGTACGGGCGGCTCGACCTCGGGCGGCTCCAGCAGCGGTTCCACCGGCGGAAGCAGCAGTTCGGGCGGCTCCAGCGGCGGGAGCAGCGGCGGAAGCGGTGACGGCGGCTCCGAGCAGTGCGTCAGCATCCAGCAGGTCCTGCTGCCGATCCTCCAGCACATCGACAAAGCACACCTGGAGGAGTCGCCGGGCCAGCAGGTCCAGGACGCGCTCCAGCTCGACAGCTACCTCAAGATGCACACCGTGTGGGTCGAATCCATCCTCACTCCGGCCGTCAACGGAGTGGGTTCCGTCGGCGACGACACCCTGACCGTGCTCCTGCAGCACATCAACTCCGCCCATCTGGAGGAGTCGCTGCTGATTGTTCGAGGGGTTTGTACTGACAAGAATGACAGAGCCCCGCCCCTCCCGTGGCCGTGCCCCCCGGCCTTGCACCGTGGCCGTGCCCGTGGCCCCGACCGTGACCGTGACCGCGACCGAAAGCAGGACACCGATGTCCCTCGCAGCCGAACAGGGCCGCCCCTGGCTGTCGCCGCAGGACTGCGACCTCGGCACGTTCCGCGCGCTGGTCGAGCGGACCACCGACCCGGCCGACTACCCGCACGCGTCGGCCGTGGAGGACAACGTCCTCGTCTACGACAGCGAGCGGCTGCGCGGCGCCGAGGCGCCGCACGGGCTGCGGACCGAACTGGTCCGCGCCCTGACGGACGGCCCGGGTGTCGTCGTCTTCCGGGGCGCGTTCCCCGATCCGGTGGTGGTCGACCGGGCCACGGCGGTGTTCGAGGCGCTGCTCTCGGAGCAGCGCGAGTCGGGTGCGCGGGCCGGCGACCACTTCGCGAGACCGGGCGCCAACGAACGGGTGTGGAACGCCCTGGAGAAGGCGGCGCTGTACGACCCGGAGGCGTTCGCCGACTACTACGCCAACGACGTCGTGGCCCTGGTCTCACGGGCCTGGCTGGGCCCCGGCTACCAGATCACCTCCCAGGTCAACGTGGTCAACCCCGGCGGCGCGGCGCAGACCGCGCACCGCGACTACCACCTCGGTTTCCTCTCCGACGAGCAGGCCGAGGCCTATCCGGCGCATGTGCACCGCCTCTCCCCCGTGCTCACCCTGCAGGGCGCGGTCGCGCACTGCGACATGCCGGTGGAGTCCGGGCCGACCATGTACCTCCCCTACTCCCAGACCTACGAGCCGGGCTACCTGGCCTGGCGGCGACCGGAGTTCCAGGCCTGGTTCAAGGCCAACCACGTGCAGCCGGCCCTCGCGAAGGGCGACGCCGCGTTCTTCAACCCGGCGGTGTTCCACGCGGCCGGCACCAACCGGACCCTCGGCGTGCGCCGGACGGCCAACCTGCTCCAGGTGTCCTCGGCCTTCGGGCGGCCCATGGAGACCGTGGACCGGGAGGCGGTGGCCAACGCCGTCTACCCGGTGCTGCGGCGGCGCCGCTCGGAGGGCGCGGGCGAGGCGTGGCTGGAACACGTGATCGCCGCGAGCGCCGAGGGCTATCCGTTCCCGACCAACCTCGACAGTGATCCGCCGGTCGACGGCATGGCTCCGCCCTCGCAGGCGGACCTGGTGCGGCGGGCGCTGCGCGAGGGCTGGGTGCCGCGGGTGCTGCGGGACGAACTACGGGCCGCCGCGGCCCGGCGTGAAAGCTGAAAGGGCAACGATCACATGGGACTTCTCGACGACAAGGTCGTCCTCGTCAACGGCGGCAGCCAGGGCGTCGGCGCGGCCGTCGCGCGTGCCGCGGTCCGTGAGGGCGCGACGGTGGCCGTGACCGGCCGCCGCCCGGAGCCCGGCGAGGCCCTGGTGGCCGAACTGTCCGCCGCGGGCGGCAAGGCCCTGTTCGTGCGGGCCGACCTCGCCGACGCCGAACAGGCCAGGTCCTCGGTGGCCGAGGTGGTCGACGCGTACGGCCGGATCGACTGCCTGGTCAACGCGGCGGGGCTCACTTCCCGGGGCACCCTCCTCGACACCACGCCCGAACTGTTCGACCAGCACATCGCGATCAACCTCAAGGGACCCTTCTTCGCGATGCAGGCGGCGGTCGCCGACATGGTCGGCCGCAAGGCGCCCGGCACGATCGTCAACATCATCACGTTCGACGCGCACGGCGGGCAGCCGTTCCTCGCGCCGTACGTCGCGGCCAAGGCCGGTCTGATCGGGCTGACCCGCAACGCGGCGCACGCGCACCGGTGGGACCGGGTGCGGATCAACGGGCTGAACATCGGCTGGACGGCGACGGAGGGGGAGGACGCGACGCAGCGGGCGTTCCACGGGGCGGGGGACGACTGGCTCAGGGAGGCCGCGGCCAAGGTGCCGATGGGCAAGCTGGGGCAGCCGGACGAGATCGCCGACTTCGTGGTGTTCCTGCTGTCGGAGCGGTCGGGTGTGGTCACCGGGTCGGTGATCGACTGGGACCAGAACGTCCTGGGGGGTCTCGGCTAGGAGTCCGCCGCCCACACAGCCCGCGCCCCTTCGAAGGCGCCCCACCATCCAGCAGTCAAGGAGTGACACCCCCATGCGTATCGGAATCCTCGGCCTCGGCCGTATCGGCGCCTTCCACGCCGAGACCCTCTCCGGGCTCGACGCCGTCGAGTCGCTCGTCCTCACCGATCCGTTCGCGGACGCCGCGAAGGCCGCCGCCGAGAAGTTCGGGGGCGAGGTCGTGGACTCGCCCGAGGCGCTGCTCGCCGCCGGGGTGGACGGCATCGTCGTGGCCGCCGCCACCGACGCCCACCCCGCCCTGATCCTGGCCGGTGTCGAGGCCGGCATCCCCGTCTTCTGCGAGAAGCCCGTCGCCAAGCACATGAGCGACGGCGTCGAGGTCCTCAAGGCCGTCCAGGGCAAGGGCGTGCCGATCCAGATCGGGTACAACCGGCGTTTCGACGCCGGTTTCGTCGCCGCGCGCGCAGCGGTGCAGGCGGGCGAACTGGGCAAGCTGCACACCGTGCGCTCCACCACCCTGGACCCCGCGCCGCCCCCGGCCGCCTATGTCGCCGCGTCCGGTGGCATCTTCCGGGACTGTTCCGTGCACGACTTCGACATCATCCGCTGGGTGACCGGCCGCGAGGTCACCGAGGTCTACGCGGTCGGCGGCAACCGGGGTGCCGACTACATCAAGGAGGCGGGCGACGCCGACACCACGGGCGCGATCCTCACGCTGGACGACGGCACCATCGCGGTGGTCTCCAACTCCCGGCACAACGCCCGTGGCTACGACGTCCGCATGGAGCTGCACGGCTTCCAGGACTCGATCGCGGTCGGCCTGGAGGACAAGCTCCCGCTGCGCTCGGTCGAGCCCGGCGTGACCTTCCCCGCGGGCACCCCGCACGACTTCTTCATGGACCGGTTCACGGCCGCCTACCGCGCCGAACTGACCGCGTTCACCGAGGTGGTCGCCGGCACCCGGACCTCCCCCTGCACGGTCGAGGACGCCCTGGAGGCGGGCTGGATCGCCGAGGCCTGCACCCTGTCTCTGCACGAGCACCGTCCGGTGACGATCGCAGAGGTGCGCGGAGCCTGACGCCGCGCAGGCGACGGGGCGGCCACCAGGACCGAGCACGCGGTCCCGGTGAGCCGCCCCGTCGCCCTTTTCCCGATCGCTCAGAGGCCGTAGCGGACGGCGAACTCGTCGGCGTCGTACCTCTCCCGGTCCGGGTCGTGCGGGATCGCCGGCCTGGTCTCCACCATGTCCTGCGGGCGGATCCGCTCGGGCAGGGCGCCGAACCGCTCCCTGCGCCGGGCCGCCTCGGTCGCCGTCTCCTCGTGGCTCATGCTGGTCCTCCCCGTCGTGGCAACGGATCCTGCCGTCATCGGGAGAACGTGCGTGCCCCGGCGGATGTTCCCGATCCCGCCGGGGCACGCGCGGGGCCGCGCGGATCTTCTCCGCGCGGCCCCGGGATGCGGCTGTCAGGCGCCGCAGGACCGCAGGAAACTGCGGGTCCGTGCCGCGATGGGCAGCGGCTTGTCCGGCTCGCAGGGGTACATGTCCTGCTCGACGATGGCGAAGAGCTCGACGCCCAGCCGCTGCGCGGCCTCCAGGACGGGGGCCAGTTCCGGCACCCCGGCGGGCGGTTCGCACATCACGCCCTGGGCCACGGCCGGCCCGAACGGCGTGCCCTTGGCCCGGACGTCGGCCAGGATCGCCGGGTCCACCTGCTTGAGGTGGAGGTAGCCGATCCGTTCGCCGTAGGTCTCGATCAGCTTGACGCTGTCGCCGCCGCAGTAGGCGTAGTGACCGGTGTCCAGGCAGAGGTCGACCAGTTCGGTGTCGGTCGAGTCGAGGAAGCGCTCGACGTGGTCCTCGGTGTCGATGTGGGTGTCGGCGTGCGGGTGGACGACGAGGTCCAGGCCGTACGTCTCCTTCACCTCGTGGCCGAGGCGTTCCATGCCCTTGGTGAGGTGCGCCCACTGCTCGCCGGTCAGCTCCGGCGGCTCCAGGATCTCGGCGGTCCTGTCGTCCCGCCAGAAGGAGGGGATGACCACCAGGTGCCGCGCGCCCACCGCCTGGGTGAGCGCGGCGACCTGGCTGACGTGCTCCCAGGTGGACTCCCAGACGGCTGGCCCGCGGTGCATGCCGGCGAAGACCGTGCCGGCCGAGACCCCGAGCTCGCGCTCGGCGAGCTCGTCGGTCAGGCGGGCCGGGTCGGTGGGCAGGTAGCCGTACGGCCCGAGTTCGATCCAGGGGTAGCCGGCCTCGGCCACCTCGTCGAGGAAGCGTTCCCAGGGGACCTGCCGGGGGTCGTCGGGGAACCAGACCCCCCAGGAGTCCGGGGCCGAGCCGACCCGGATGCGGTCGAGCGCGTTCGCCATGGGTCAGGCCTTGCCTTCGGGACCGCTCGCCACCGGGGCGCCGAGGTCCTCCTCTTCCGGGAGTTCCTCGGTGTCCACACCGCGGACCTGGGAGAGCTCGTGCTTCAGGGCGGCCAGCTCGGCACCGCCCGCCATGTGGTTGGTGAGCTCTTCGAGGGTGATGTCGCTGCGCTGGGCGGAGAGTTCGAGGGTGCCGAGGCGCAGCACGCTGAAGTGGTCGCCGACCATGTAGGCGTGGTGCGGGTTGTGGGTGATGAAGATGACGCCCAGGCCGCGTTCGCGGGCGGCGGCGATGTACTTCAGCACCACACCGGACTGCTTGACGCCGAGGGCGGCGGTCGGCTCGTCGAGGATGAGGACGCGGGCGCCGAAGTAGACGGCGCGGGCGATCGCCACGCACTGGCGCTGGCCGCCGGAGAGGGTGCCGATGGGCTGCTCCAGGTCGTCCAGGACGATGCCCATGTTGCGCAGTTCCCGGTCGGCGGTCTCCTTCATCTTCGCGATGTCGAGACGGCGCACGGGCCAGGGGCCCTTGGTCATCTCGGAGCCGAGGAAGAAGTTGCGCCACACCGGCATCAGCGGGACGGTGGCGAGGTCCTGGTAGACGGTGGCGATGCCCTTGTCGAGGGCGTCGCGCGGGCTGGCGAAGCGCACCGGCTCGCCGTCGACGAGGAGGTCGCCCTCGGTGTGCTGGTGCAGCCCCGAGATGATCTTGATGAGGGTGGACTTGCCGGCGCCGTTGTCACCGAGGACGCAGGTCACCTGGTTGGCGAAGACCTTGAGGTCGACGCCGTGCAGGGCGCGGATGTTGCCGTACGACTTGCCCGTGCCGCGCAGTTCGACGATCGGGCCGCCGTCGGTGGGCGCCGTGTCCTGGAGGATGGCACCGTGCGTTCCGGTTGTGTTGTCTGTCATCGGGTCACCTCCTGGTCGCGGTGCGCTGGACCCACAGGTTGATCATGACGGCGCCGAGCAGCATGACGCCGAGGAAGGCCTTGAACCAGTCGGGGTTCCAGCCCGCGTAGACGATGCCCTGCTGCACCATGCCGAACATGAAGGCGCCGAAGACCGGGCCGATCGCGGAACCGGCGCCGCCGGTGAGCAGGCAGCCGCCGATGACCGCGGCGGAGATGTAGATCAGCTCCTGGCCGACCCCCTCGCCGGACTGCACGGTGTTGAAGGAGAACAGCTGGTGCATGCCGACGAACCAGGCACCGAAGCCGACCAGCATGAACAGGGAGATCTTGGTGAAGTTCACCGGGACGCCGACCGCCCGGGCGCTGTCCTTGTTGCCGCCGACCGCGAAGATCCAGTTGCCGTACTTGGTGCGCAGCAGGACCCAGGTGGCGACGGCGGCGAAGAACAGCCACCAGAAGATGGTGATCTTCACATCGACGCCGCCGATGGTGACGGTCGAGGCGAAGATGCTCTTCACCTGGTTGAAGCCGTCCATGTTGCTGATGTCGTCGGTGGCGACGTTGCCGGTGACCAGCTTGGTCACCGCGAGGTTCACACCCTGGAGGATCAGGAAGCTGCCCAGGGTGATCAGGAAGCTGGGCAGTCCGGTGCGGACCACCAGCCAGCCGTTGAGGGCCCCGATGGCGAGCGACACGACGAGCGCGGCGATCACGCCCACCCACACGTTCATGGACAGCTGGTACGCCAGCATGCTCGCGGTCAGCGCCGAGGTGACCACCGCGACACCGGCCGAGAGGTCGAACTCGCCGCCGATCATCAGCAGGGCCACCGGGATCGCCATGATCCCGATCGTCGACGACTGGTAGAGGATGTTCGCCATCGAACTGGCCTCGCGCACCGGCGGCGCGGCGACCAGGAAGAAGACGTAGACCGCGACGGCGCCGAGGAAGACACCCACCTCGGGGCGGGCCAACAGCCTCAGTGCCAGGGGCCGCTGCGCGGTACGGCCGTCCTTCTCCTTGGGGCCAGGGGCCGGCGGTGTCGCCACCGCCGGCGCTGACTGCTGACTCATACCGATCACCGTGTGCCCTTCGCGGCGAACTGGGCGACCTTCTCGACGTTGGACTTGTCGACGAAGGCCGGGCCGGTCAGGACCGGCTGCTCGCCACCCCCGCTGTAGTTGCCGTTGTTCTTGTAGAGCCACAGCGAGTCGACCGCGAGGTAGCCCTGGAGGTAGGGCTGCTGGTCCACGGCGAACTCGATGGTGCCCTTGCTGATGGCGCCGGTCAGGTCCTTGTTCAGGTCGAAGGTGGCGATCTTGGCCTTGCTGCCCGCGTCGGAGACCGACTGCACGGCGATCAGCGCGATGGGGGCGCCGAGCGTGACCACGTGGTCGACGGCGCTGTCCTGCTTGAGCTTGGCGGTGATCGTGGACTTGACCGAGGTCGGGGAGGTGCCGTCCACGTACAGGGTCTCGGTCGTGCCCGAGAACGTCTTCTTCACACCGTCGCAGCGCTGGGTGAGGCCGACGTTGCCCTGCTCCTGGATGACACAGACGACCTTCTTGGCGCCCTCCGTGTTCAGCCGGTTGCCGAGCGCCTCGCCCGCGACCGTCTCGTCCTGGCCGAAGAACTCCATCAGGCCGAGCTTCTTCCAGTCGCTGAGGCCGGAGTTGAGCCCCACGACCGGGATGTTCGCCGAGGTCGCCTTGGAGATGACGTCCTTCATGGCGTCCGGCTTGGCGAGGGTGAGGGCGATCCCGTCGACCTTCTGGTCGATCGCGTTCTGCACCAGGTTGGCCTGGTTGCCGGCGTTCGGGTCGGCCGAGTAGACCAGCTTGATGTTGTCCTTGGCCGCGGCCGCCTCGGCACCCTTGCGGACGATGTCCCAGAAGGTGTCGCCGGGCGCCTGGTGGGTGACGAGCGCGACCGTCATGCGGGGGGTGCTCGCCTTGCCCGCGGAGGCGGCCGCGCCGCCCTCCTCGGACTTCTTTCCTCCGGTGCTGCTGGAGCAGCCGGTGAGAGCCAGGGCGGCCGCCGCGGCCGCGGCGACGAAGGGGGCCAGTTTCCGCGTACGGGTACGGGCTGAACGGTCCATCTTTCCTGCACCTCACTGTGCGCCGGGGGAGAAGGGAGATCACGGGGATCCCTCGGCCCGGGCCGAAAAGCGGCGGTCCGAGCCGGTGCTGCGTGTTGGGACGGGATACAAGTCCCTGTTCGGCCCGCTGTCAATACTTTGTTAAGACATCATTTCACGCTCAGGTCCGAATGTAAGTACAAACCATTGACAGCGCGACCCGTCCCGATCTACACCTGAGTGGCATATCCCGCCCGTACCCGAGGAGGCAAGGCGATCCCTACCCGCTGCCGCCGGAGGTACCCCTGACCACTCCGGCCGGCCCCGCCCGTCCCCCCGCTCCCACCACCGCGCCCGAATGAGGTCACCCATGAGCCAGCCGACCACCCGCCTGACCGTCGCCCAGGCACTGGTGCGGTTCCTGTCCGCCCAGTACACCGAGCGCGACGGCGTCCGGCACCGGCTGATCGCCGGCACCTGGGGCATCTTCGGCCACGGCAACGTGGCCGGGATCGGCCAGGCGCTCCTTGAGTACGGCGACGCCATGCCGTACCACCAGGGCCGCAACGAGCAGGCGATGGTGCACGCGGCCGTGGCACACGCCCGGCAGCTGGACCGGCTCTCCGCGCAGGCGGTGACCACGTCCATCGGTCCGGGCGCCACCAACCTGGTGACCGGCGCGGCCCTCGCCACCATCAACCGCCTGCCGGTGCTGCTGCTGCCCGGCGACTACTTCGCGAGCCACGCCCCCGACCCGCTGCTGCAACAGCTGGAGCACCCGAGCGAGTTCGACGTCTCGGTGAACGACACCCTGCGGCCGGTCTCGCGCTACTTCGACCGGGTCACCCGCGCCGAGGCGCTGATCCCCTCCGCCCTGAACGCGATGCGTGTGCTCGCCGACCCGGCCGAGACCGGCGCGGTCACCCTCGCCCTCCCCCAGGACGTCCAGGCGGAGGCCTACGACTGGCCGGAGGAGTTCTTCGCCGACCGCGTCTGGCGGGTACGGCGGCCGGCCCCCGACCCGGTCGAGCTGACGGCCGCGGCAGCCGCCGTACGGGCCGCCCGGCGCCCGTTGATCGTGGCGGGCGGCGGAGTCCACCACAGCCGCGCGGAGGACGCCCTGAGGGCCCTTGTGGAGGCCACGGGCATCCCCGTCGCCTCCACCCAGGCGGGCAAGGGCTCGCTGCGCCACGACCACCCGGCCGATCTGGGCGGTATCGGACACACCGGGACCGCCGTCGCCGACGACCTGGCCCGCGCCGCCGACCTGGTCATCGGCGTCGGCACCCGGTACTCGGACTTCACCACGGCCTCCGGCACCCTCTTCCAGAACCCGGCCGTCCGCTTCCTGAACCTGAACATCACCGGCCTCGACGCCCACAAGCAGTCCGCGCACCCTCTGGTCTGCGACGCGCGCGCCGGGCTCACGGCCCTCACCGAGGCCCTCGCCGGGCACCGGGTGGCGCCGGAGTACGTGACCGAGTACCGGGAGGGCAAGGGGCGCTGGGAGGCGGTCGTCGAGGCCGCCTACCGAGCGGACGACGAGGACGCCGTACCGACCCAGACCCAGGTGCTCGGCGCACTGGACGCGGTCGTCGGGGATGACGACGTTGTCATCAACGCGGCCGGTTCGCTCCCTGGCGACCTGCACAAGCTGTGGCGGGCCCGCTCGCCGCGCCAGTACCACCTGGAGTACGGCTACTCCTGCATGGGGTACGAGATCCCGGCCGGCATCGGCGTCCAGCAGGCCGCGCCGGACGTCACGGTCTGGTCGCTGGTCGGCGACGGCACCTACCTGATGATGCCGACCGAGATCGTCACCGCCGTCCAGGAGGGCCTGCCGGTCAACCTGGTCCTCATCCAGAACCACGGCTACGCCTCCATCGGCGGCCTGTCCGAGGCGGTGGGCGGCGAGCGGTTCGGCACCGCCTACCGGTACCGGGCCGCCGACGGCACCTTCTCCGGCGCCCCGCTGCCGGTCGACCTCGCCGCCAACGCGGCCAGCCTCGGCATGGAGGTGCTGCGCGCCAAGACGGTGCGGGAGCTGCGCGAGGCGCTGTCCGCGGCCCGCGCGAGCGACCGGCCGACGTGCGTGTACGTGGAGACGGACCCGGCGCCCGGCGCTCCCCCGGCCGAGGCGTGGTGGGACGTGCCGGTCGCCGAGACCGCGTCCCGCGAGGCCGCCGTACAAGCCCGTGAGCACTACGACCGGCAGGTCGCCGAACGCGTTCGGCACCTGTGACCACCAGAACCCCGGAAGGAGGTCTCCCGGTGGCAAGAACCGGTGATTCCACCCGCGCCGCGACCCTCTCGGCGCTCGGCACCCTGGACTTCGCCCTGGACCGGGGCAGCCCGGTGCCGCTCTACTACCAGCTCGCCCAGCAGCTGGAGGAGGCCATCGAGCACGGCGTCCTGGCGCCGGGCAACCTCCTGGGCAACGAGATCGACCTGTCGGTGCGGCTCGGCCTGTCCCGGCCCACGGTCCGCCAGGCCATTCAGTCGCTCGTCGACAAGGGCCTCCTCGTGCGCCGCCGGGGGGTGGGCACCCAGGTGGTGCACAGCCAGGTCAAGCGCCCGCTGGAGCTGAGCAGTCTCTACGACGACCTGGAGTCGGCCGGGCAGGGCCCGACCACCCAGGTGCTGCGCAACGAGCGGATCCCGGCGACCGCCGAGGTGGCCGCGGCGCTCGGCATCGCGGAGGGCGCGGAGGTGGTGGTCCTGGAGCGGCTGCGCTGCACCCACGGCCAGCCGGTGGCGTTCCTGTGCAACTACCTGCCCGCGGCCCTGCTCGACCTGGAGACGGAACGTCTGGAGTCGACCGGCCTGTACCGGATGATGCGCACGGCCGGCATCACCCTGCACAGCGCCCGGCAGACCGTGGGCGCCCGCAGCGCGACCGCCGAGGAGGCCGGCCGGCTGGACGAGCAGGCGGGCGCCGCCCTGCTCACCATGCGCCGCACGGCCTACGACGACACCGGCCGACCGGTGGAGTACGGCAGCCACGTCTACCGGGCGTCCCGGTACGCCTTCGACTTCCAGTTGCTCGTCCGTCCGTAGCCGGGAGCAGCAGGTTCGGGGGTGTGAAACCAACATGCCCGCACACGAGCCCCCACGGTGTTTGTCCCGTGGGGGCTCGGTCGTCCCGCTTTGTTCAACGAACCGGCAGGCGACCATGACGATTACGTTTCGGGCAAGAGACGGGCGAGAGAGACGCAGGCTATTGACGCATGAGCGGACAAGCGGCTGTTATTGCGCCCACGATGTTCGGCCGAGTTGGTTTCTGATCGGTTTCGGGACCTTTCGAAGATCAGCTCTTCCCCTTGCCGAACCCTGTTACTCAGGAGCCGCCATGCGCATCTCCCCGTCCGGTCTTCACGTGCCGGGTCCGAGCCGCCGTAACGTCCTGCGTGGGGCCGGCTCTGCCGCCCTCCTCGCGGGTGCCGGCATACCCCTGCTGTCCGCCTGCGGAAGCAGCGGGTCCTCCTCCGACCCGAAGACCGTCAGCCTCGGCTCCAACTCCTCCGACGCCGTGCCGAAGAAGGCGTTCGCGGAGATCTACGCGGCCTTCACCAAGCAGTCCGGCATCAAGGTCGACGTCAACACGAAGGACCACAACACCTTCCAGGAGCAGATCAACTCCTACCTGCAGGGCACGCCGGACGACGTGTTCACCTGGTTCGCCGGCTACCGCATGCAGTTCTTCGCGGCCAAGAACCTGGCCTCGCCGATCGACGACGTGTGGGCGAAGATCGGGGACAACTTCCCCGACGCGATGAAGCAGCTCAGCAAGGGCGAGGACGGCAAGTACTACTTCGTCCCGCTGTACACGTACCCCTGGGCGATCTTCTACCGCAAGAGCGTCTTCCAGGCCAAGGGCTACGAAGTCCCCACCACCTGGGACGCGTTCGTCGCCCTGTGCAAGAAGATGAAGGGCGACGGCCTGGTCCCGATCGCCTTCGGCGACAAGGACGCCTGGCCGGCGATGGGCACCTTCGACCAGATCAACTTCCGCCTCAACGGCTACGACTTCCACAAGTCCCTGATGGCGGGCAAGGAGGCGTGGACCGACCCCAAGGTCAAGGCCGTCTTCGACCACTGGGCCGAGATCCTCCCCTACCACCAGGACGGCTTCATGGGCCGCACGTGGCAGGACGCCGCGCAGACCCTGGTCTCCAAGAAGGCCGGCATGTACGTCCTCGGCTCCTTCGTGGGCCAGCAGTTCACCAACAAGGCCGACCTGGACGACCTCGACTTCTTCGCCTTCCCGGAGCTCAACCCCGCGTACGGCCAGGACACCGTCGAGGCGCCCACCGACGGCTTCATGGTCAGCAAGTCCCCGAAGAACCACGACGGCGTCGTCAAGCTCATGGAGTACCTCGGCACCCCCGAGGCGGAGCAGATCTACCTCAAGGCCGACAACAGCGTGGTGGCCGCCTCCAGCAAGGCCGACACCTCGTCGTACACCGCGCTGCAGAAGAAGGCGTACACGATGATCAGCGGCGCCAAGAACCTCACCCAGTTCATGGACCGCGACTCCCGCCCGGACTTCACCTCCACGGTGATGCAGCCCGGTCTGCAGAAGTTCCTGCAGAACCCCAAGGGGATCGACAGTCTGCTCTCGTCCATCGAGCGCCAGAAGAAGACCATCTTCGCCTCCCAGTGAGCTCTGGAATGACCACCGAAATCCCCACGAAGTCCCAGGAGGCGGCCGCCGTGCCGCCTCCTGGGCGCGCGTCTGAGAAGAAGCGGGTCCCGCAGGGCCACAAGCGCCTGCTGACCCGCCGTGACCGGATCACGCTCGCCTTCATGGCCGGCGTGCCGACGATCCTCCATGTCCTCCTCGTCTGGGTGACCGCGATCGCCTCGATCCTCCTGGCCTTCACCAGCTGGGACGGCATCGGCTTCGACTCCATCAAGTGGGTCGGGCTCGACAACTTCCACCAGCTCTTCACCGACAACCCGCAGTTCTGGCCCGCGGTCGAGCACAACGTCATCTGGTTCGTGGTGCTCATCCTGATCCCGACGCCGTTCGGCCTGTTCCTGGCCGTACAGCTGGACAAGAAGATCCGGTTCAGCCGGGTCTACCAGACGGCGTTCTTCCTGCCGGTCGTGATCTCCCTGGCCTGCATCGGGTTCGTCTGGCAGCTCATCTACAACCCGGACACAGGGCTGATCAACAGCATCATCGGTGCCAACAAGCCCGGCCACTACATCGACTGGATCGGCGATCCGAAGCTCAACCTGTGGGCCGTGCTGATCGCCGCGTCCTGGCGGCACGCCGGCTACATGATGATCCTGTACCTGGCCGGTCTCAAGAGCGTCGACCCGTCGCTGCGGGAGGCGTCGGCCCTGGACGGCGCCAACGAGTGGCAGACGTTCAAGAACGTCATCTTCCCGACCCTGCGCCCGACCAACACGGTCGTCCTCGTCGTGACCATCATCGAGGCGCTGCGCGCCTTCGACCTGGTCTTCGTCTTCAACAAGGGCGCCCAGGGCACCGAGTTGCTCTCCATCCTGGTGACCAACAACATCATCGGCGAGTCCAGCCGCATCGGTTACGGCTCCGCGATCGCGGTGGTCCTGCTGTTCATCTCGCTGATCGTGATCATTCCCTACCTGATCGCGACCTTCCGGAAGGAGCGGCGCGCATGAGCACCGTGAGCGCGCTGGCCAAGCAGCGCAACCCGATCCGCCCGGCCCGCGTCCTGCTGCACGTCTTCCTGGCCGGCGCGGCCCTGGCCTGGCTCGCCCCGCTGCTGTGGGCGGTCTTCTCGGCCATGCGCCCGTACAGCGAGACCAGCGCGCGCGGCTACCTGTCCTGGCCGCACACGCTGAACTTCGACAACTTCAAGAACGCGTTCACGCAGTCGGACATGACCCACTACTTCATGAACACGTTGATCATCGCGGTCCCGGCCGTGCTGCTCACGCTGTTCCTGTCGTCGATGGTCGCGTTCTACGTCAGCCGGTTCGACTTCCGGGTCAACCTGGCGCTGCTGCTGGTGTTCACCGCGGGCAACCTGCTCCCCCAGCAGGTCATCATCACCCCGCTGTACCGGCTGTACCTGCTGACCAACCTGCCGGGCATCACCCAGAGCGGCAAGCTGTACGACTCGGCGCTCGGCCTGGTCCTGATCCACGTCGCGTTCCAGTCCGGGTTCTGCGCGTTCGTGCTGTCGAACTACATGCGCTCGCTCCCGCACGAGCTGACCGAGGCCGCGCTGGTGGACGGCGCCTCGGTGTGGCGGCTGTACTGGCAGATCACGCTGCCGCTGTGCCGGCCCGCCATGGCGGCCCTGGCGACCCTGCTGTCGATCTGGATCTACAACGACTTCTTCTGGGCGCTGGTGCTGATCTCGACCGGTGAGAACATGCCGATCACCTCGGCGCTGAACAACCTCTCCGGCCAGTACTTCACCGACCCGAACCTGGTCGCCGCCGGCTCGCTGCTCACCGCGATCCCGACACTGATCGTGTACTTCGTGCTCCAGAAGCAGTTCGTCAGCGGTCTGACCCTGGGCTCCGCGAAGGGCTGACCCGGCTCCTCCCCCCGGCCGGGTGCGCACGCACTCGGCCACCTGTGAAAGAGAACCCCGTGCACAACCCGTTCACCCCGGCCGCCGCCGTGCCGGTGGACACGCGCACCGCCCGTGTCCACGAGGAGGGCTGGCAGTCCTGGTCGCCGAGCGGCTCCTACGCCCTCGGGGCCGCGCCCCACCGCCCGACGAACGACAACTGGGCGACCGTCTGTTACCGCCCCGGCCGGGGTGTGCCCGCCGGAGCCCACCAGGGCGAGGGCCTGCTGGCGCTCGACCCGGGCGACGGCTCGCCGGTCCGGCTCTGGGCGGCGCCGGACCCGCTGCACGAGGTGCCGTCGATCCGCCTCACGGTCGCGGGCGGTGTGGCCGAGGTGGCGGCCGACGGCCCGGTCAAGGAGTGGACCGGCACGGGCATCCAGTCCGTGCTGGCCGAGTGGGCCGACTCGCTCGCCCTGCCGGCCCCGCGCCCCGCGCCGACCGTCTGGTGCTCCTGGTACGAGTACTTCACGGCCGTCACCGAGGACGACATCCACGAGAACCTGCGGGCGATGGACACCCTCGACCTGCCGATCGACGTGGTGCAGATCGACGACGGCTACCAGAAGGCGCTGGGCGACTGGCTGACCCTCTCGGGCCGGTTCCGCTCCCGGCAGGGCATCGAGGACTTCACCGGCGACCGCTCCGGGCCGCTGTACGACCCGGAACTCTCGGCCGACCGCATCCGTGCCGCACGCCAGGTCGTCGACGCGGCCGGCGAGCCGTTCGTCCTGGTCGGCCGCACCGACGTGCTGCTGACCGGCGGCCCGCTCGCGGAGGCCGTCCGCCGGGCCGACGCCTACCTCGCGGCGGGCGCGGACTGCGCGTTCGTGCCGGGCGCTGCCGACGCGGCGACGATCGGCACCCTGGTGAAGGAGATCGACGGGCCGCTGAACGTGGTCATGGGGCTGACGGGCGGTGACCTGTCGCTGGCCGAGCTGCGCGAACTCGGGGTGCGCCGGGTCACGGTGGGCGGCAGCATCGCGCGGGCCATGTACGCGCAGCTGCTGGGCGCGGCACGGGAGCTGGCGGAGCGGGGCACGTTCTCGTACGCCGAGGCCCAGCTCCCGCAGGACGATCTGAACGAGCTCTTCCGCAGATGACGGAGCGGGCGGGCCGGGCTAACGCCCAGCCCAGTGCCAGCAGCCTGCGGTCGGTGCCGAAGACGTTCAT
>NZ_JBEYFC010000095.1:0-23434 GCF_040634175.1 Streptomyces sp. NPDC007162 | reverse complement strand
GCGGCGAGCGCGGTCTCCCACAGCTCGGCCTGGTTGCCGAGCATGACGAGGATGCGGTCCTCGGGCTCGACGCCCCGGGCGCGCAGGTGGTTGACTTCTCGGTGGTGGACGCCACCCGCCGACGGCCGTCGGCCCGTTCATGGAACTGCCACCGCCGGGCGGCCGCACCTCGTACGAACCGCCGTAATGGCCGCCGCCGTACGAATCGCTCGGGGAACCGCTGGGGGAACCGCCGTACCCGCCGCTGGACGAACCGCGGTGGGAACCACTCCCGTACCCGGCCTCCCGGGGACTTCCCTGGGCCGCCTCCCACGAGCTGTCGTACGACGACGCCCCGGCCGTGCCCGGGTCCATCCGGGTACCGCCGCCGAGCTGCGACTGCGTCGGCACGTACGCCTGGGCCGCGCTGGGCCGCCGGCCCTCCGCCGCCTCGGCGAGCATCTGCTCGGCCTCTTCGGGAGTCGGCCGCTGGGCCGGTTCCTTGCGCAGCAGCGCGGTGATGACCGGCTCCAGCGGACCCGCCGCCCGCGGTTCGGCGGCCTCGTCCTCGACGACCGCCTGCATGGTGGTCAGCGGCGAGGTGCGGCGGAACGGCGAGCGGCCCTCGACCGCCGTGTACAGCGTCGCGCCCAGCGCCCACAGGTCGGAGGACGGCCCGGGGTCGTGCCCGCGCACCCGCTCCGGCGCGAGGTAGTCGACGGATCCGACGACCTCCCCGGTCCGGGTGATGGTCGTGTCGCCCTCGATCTGCGCGATGCCGAAGTCGGTGAGGAGGACCCGGCCGTCCCGGCCGAGCAGCACGTTGCCCGGCTTGACGTCCCGGTGCAGCACCCCGGCGCTGTGCGCGGCGCGCAGCGCGCGCAGCACCCACAGCCCTATCCGGGCGGCCTCCCGCGGCTCGATGCGCCCCTGCTCCTTGACCGCGTCGGCCAGCGAGTGGCCCTCGACCAACTCCATGACGATCCACGGCCGGCCGTCGTGTTCGAGTACGTCGTGGACGGTGACGACGGCGGAGTGGTTGATGCGCGCCGCGGCCCGGGCCTCCGCCCGGGTACGGGCCAGCAGGACGGCCTGGTCGGCCTCGGAGACGTAGAGCGCAGCCGTCAACTCCTTGATGGCGACCGCCCGGTGCAGCACTTCGTCATGGGCGCGCCATACCCGGCCCATGCCGCCGCTGCCGATGGTGTCGGCGAGCCGGTAGCGGCCCGCGATGAGCAGGCCCTGCATCTGATTCACGTTGCCCCGCAATGCTCTTGTCAGGGCCAGACTAAGGACCGGCCTGCGGTCATGGAACCAGTGGGGTCCCACGGAGACAGCACTGTGACGGTTTTCGCCTTCCTTACGGGATGTGAACGAAATCCCCTCACGGCGACGGGAACCGATCGGCCCGGGAAGGCGTTGACGCGGCTCAGCCCGTGTACTCGTACGACGACGAGGCCTGCTCGTACAGTTTGGTGACCTCGTCCCGTTCGGACTCCGGGCCGCGCACCTGCACGATGTGGTAGCGCCCGTTGATCAGGAAGACCATGTTCCGTACGAAGAGGTCGCCCTGCCCGCTGTCCGTCCAGGTGAACTGGCCCTCGGCGGACACCTGCTGACCGACCGTGATGGTCCGCAGTCCGCCGGCCGTGGCCCAGCTGGAGTCCCGGTACGGCTGCAGCTCCGGCTCCTTGTCCCGCTGGTACGCCATCGGGTCGCTGCCGTAGGTCGCCGCGCTGTCCCGGCCCGCCACCACGATCAGCTCGAACCTGCCCTGTGAGTAGATCACCTGACCGGCGCTGTTCTTCGGGGTGCGGCTCCAGCCCTTGGCGACGGCGATCCGGAAGCCGTTCGGGTCGTTGCGCAGGGTGAAACCGTCGCCCACGGAGGCGCCGTTCGTCGAACCGGCGGTGGTCTGCGTCTGCGTGGACGGAGGCGCCGTCGGGCTGGGGGTGGGGGCCACGCTGGAGCCGGGCGCGGTGCTGACCGCCCCCGCCGATCCCGTCCGGGCGCCGCCGTCGTGCGTGGCGCTCTTCTTCGGCAGGAACAGCATCGCGTACGCGACCGCCGCGGCCAGCAGGAGCAGGACCAGCAACAGCAGCGTACGGCCCAGTCTGCGCGGGGACCTGGCCTCCTCCCGGCCCCGCTTGTGCCGGCCGTGGGCCGCCGGGAGCCCGGCCTTGCGCCTGCGCACCAGCTCACCGCGGCGCCGGACGATCGGCAGCCGCCTGGGGTCGGCGGGCGGGGCGGCGACGACATGGGTACCGGCGTCCGGCTCGGGCGCGGAACGCACCAGCGAGCGCAGCCAGCCGCGCAGCTCCTCGAAGTCCGGCCGCTCGGTGGGGTCCTGACGCAGCAGCGACTCCACGACCGGCCTGAGCGAACCGCACTCCTCCGCGAAGGCCGGCGGCTCCGAGCACACCAGCTGCACCAGTTCGGCCGTCGACTCCTCCGGGTACGGCGCGTGTCCCTGCACCGCCCGGAACAGCAGCGCGCCCAGCGCCCACAGGTCGGTGGCCGGTCCGATGGGCGCCGCCAGCTGCCAGTTCTCGTGCACGGGCACGGCCTGTTCCGGCGCCCAGCGCTCGGTCACCGGCCCCACCACGGTCATCCGGACCTGCCGGGCCCGCTCGGCGGCCAGCGCGGTCGCGGGTCCCCGCCGGCCGGGCACGGCGGCACCGGCCCCGTCCCAGCGGGGGGCGGAACCGGCTCCCTGCGCGGGTACGACCGCGTGCGGGCGGCCCTGAGCACCCGGGAGTCCGCCCACGCGCCCGCCGGAGCCGGCCGAGGGGGCGACGGCGCCGGGAGCGACGGGCGGGAGAGCGGACCGTTCCCGCCCGGGGGCCGACGGAGCCACTCCGGGTTGCGGGCGCGGTGCGGCACCGTGCCAGGGCGCGGGCGCGCCGCGCACCCCGTACGGATCGGCGATCTGACCACGCGGCACCCCACCGGCGGCCCGCTCCTCACCACCCGCTCCCGGCACCTGCGCGCGCCCGTTGCCGTACGGCGACTGCGCCACGCCGCCCGCCTGCCCCGGGAGGTACGGCGGACCGGCCGGGGCATCGGCCTGCTCCGGGCCGTACGCCGGTCGAGCCTCACCCTCGCCCGGCCCGGAACCGTACCCCGACTGCGCCGACCCGTCGGCGTGTCCCTGGCCGTACGGCGAGGGTGCCACCCCGTCGGTCCGGCCCGGGATGTGTGGCGTGGCGGGCAGGGTGTCGCCCTCGGCCGGTGGCCGGGCGCCGGGCAGTGCCGCCCGGCCGCCCTGCTGGGCCTCCTGGACCCGGGCGGCGGCCCTGGCCCCCGCCTGGTACGCGGCGATCGCCCCGGCCCGGGCGGCCCGGATGTCCGCGCCGGTCTCCAACGCGCGCCGCTCCACCGCACCCGTACCGGTGCCGCCCGAACCCTCGTCCGGTCCGGCCCCCGGCAACCCGCCGGCCGCCCGCGCCTGTATCGCGGCGCGCCGCGCGGCCTCGGGATCCGCCTCCGGCGCGCCGGGCGCCGTCTGTGCGCCGCCCGTACCACCGAACGCACCACCACTGCTTCCCATGCCTCCGACGGCAACGACCCCCGAACCGCCGGAACCGCCCGAACCGGGCAGAACGGGCGGCGCGACGGACACGGGCGAGCCGCCGAGCATGCCCGGTGCGCCGGAACCTTCCGCGTGCTCGACGCCTCGCGGACCCCCGGCCCCCTCGCCGCCCTCCCCCTCGGGAAGCGGTACGGGGTCGTACCCGCTCAGCGCCTCCTCCGCGGCCCCGACCGCGAGGCCGGTCAGCATCACGCGGCCGTCGTCGCAGACGAGGACCGTACGGGCGGTGATGTTGCGGTGCACCCAGCCGTGCGCGTGCAGCACTCGCAGCGCCATCAGCACGTCGGAGGCGACCTCGGCCGCCCGGTACGGCGTCAGCGGCTGCTCGGCCAGCAGCGCCGCCAGCGGCCGCGCGGCGACGAACTCGCTGACGATCCACAGCGAACCGCCCTCGGCGAACACGTCGAAGACCTGGTCGAGGCGGGGATGGTCGGGGATCCCGGCGGCGGCCTGCGCGGCCTCCACGGCGCGCCGCACCGCGGGATCGCTGGGCCGGCGTGTCGCGGTCCTGGCCGACGGCGGCCGGCGCCCGCCACGGTCACGGGCTGTGAACCCGTCGGGCAGCCCCTCCGCGTCGAGCACCTCGGCCTCGACCACCTCCGGCAACGGCACCTGACGGACGAGCACTTCCTGCCCGCTGTAGGTGTCGAAGGCCCGGGTCTCGGTGAGTTCGTACTCGTCGGAGGGGGGCAACGGCAGGCGGTAGCGGTCGGCGAGCACCCGACCCGCATAGTCGTCCACGTTGCCTCCCCCGGCCGCCCGGTCGGTCAATTCCGTTCGTTGGGCGTCCCGTTCCGAATGCATACCTGCATGCGTACGGTCCGCAACCACTCACGATACGTGCCGGAGGCAATTCGCATTGTGGGGATGCGAATTTGTCACTTCGGCTCGAAGGACGCGGCGAGCGTCTTCCAGGTGTCCTCGCGCAGCTCGCTGCTCCAGCCGTCGGCCCTCGCGGTGTACATCAGCGCGTACCCCTGCTTGGAGTTGACCACGAACCCCCGGTCGATCGTGTGGTACTCGGTGCCGTCCTCGACGTAGCTGAATTCCCAGTCGGCGGCGTTCCAGCCCCGGTAGTCCACCGCCGCTATTCGGATCTTCTGGTACTGGGAGCGCACCATGTAACGCTCCTGGTTCCGCCAGTCCGCCACCGGGTCGTCCTTGGGGGTGCTCGTCCAGGCGATCAGCAGCTTCTGCCCGTCGGGCCCGGTGAACCGGTCCCCGGCGGAGCTGCTGGTCTGGAACTTCCAGCCCTTGGGCAGCCCGATCGAGTACCCCTGGCTCCCGGTGTACTTCTTCACCACCGGCGCGCCGTCGTCGCCACTGCCACTGGAGTTCGACCCGGAGGAACCGTCGTCACTCGCCGCGTCCGCGCCCGAGGTGCTCCCGGTGCTCGCGGACGCCGACGTGTCACCGTCCGTCCGGGTGCCGCCGCCGGTGTCCTCCTTGGTGGAGGGACCACTGCCGGACTTCGCACCGGAACCGGTGCTCGCGCTCGCCTCCGAACTCGCCACCGCCTTGGAACCGCCGCTCCTGCCGCTCCCCTTGGTGTCCCCGTCGCCGCCCAGGGTGAGGGCGAGCACGGTGCCGAGCACCGCGAGCACCACCACCAGGGCGATGATCACCAGGGTGCGCTTGGGCACCACGTCGGTGAGCGGCGCCCGCGGCACCGGCCGCGGCGGCAGGTCCAGGTCCGGCGGCGGCACCACGGGCCACCCCGAACTCGCCTTGCCCGCAGCGGCCTTGGGCCCCGCTGCCGCACCGGCGGAACCCGCCCCGCCACCGACGCCCACCGAGGGCGATCCCACGGAGGCCGAACCCCTGGAGGCCGAACCCTTGGAGGCCGAACGCGCACTCCCGGCCGCCCCCGGAACGGACCCCGAAGCGGAACGGGTACCAGAACCGGCGCCGGCACCAGACGCAGTACCGGAGCCGGAGCCAGAGCCGGTGCCGATCCCGCTCGCCGCACCGCCCGAGGCCACCGCACCGCCCGCGGTGCCACCCGTCCCGCCGCTCTTCACCTTGGTCGCGGCCGAGGCACTCGCCGCCCCCGCGGCCTTGCGCACGGAGCGCAGCGCCCCGCGCAGCTTCTCCCCGGCCTCCTCACCGCGCTTGGCCCCGCCGCTCCTCTCCACCTCCGGCGCGTCGGGCTGCGGCGGCAACGGCACCACCCGGGTGGCGTCCGCCGGTGCCTCCTCCGGCATGTTGACGACCGCGTTGAGCATCGCCCGCGCACCCGCGTCGTCCAGCCGCTGGGCCGGATCCTTGGTGAGCAGCCCGTAGATGACGTCCTTGAGCGGCCCCGCGTTCTTGGGCTCCTCCAGCGGTTCGGTCATCACCGCGGTCAGCGTGGCGATCGCCGATCCCTTGTCGTACGGCGGCGCGCCCTCGACCGCCGCGTACAGCAGCCCGCCGAGCGACCACAGGTCGGCCGCCGGGCCGGGCTTGTGACCCCGGGCCCGTTCCGGGGAGATGTAGGAGGGGGCGCCGACCAGCATGCCGGTGGACGTGATGGAGGGGTCACCCTCGACCTGGGCGATACCGAAGTCGGTGAGCACCACCCGGCCGTCGTGCTCGGAGATCAGCACGTTGGACGGCTTCACGTCCCGGTGCAGGATGCCCTCGCGGTGCGCGGACCGCAGCACGTCCAGGATCGCGAGACCGACCTCGGCCGCGCGCCTCGGGTCCAGCAGGCCGTCCTCCCGGATGACCTCGGCCAGCGACTTGCCCTCGACCAGCTCCATCACGATCCAGGGCCGGTCGTCCTCCTCGACCACGTCGAAGACCGTCACCGCGCTGTTGTTGCGGATCCGGGCGATCGCCTTGGCCTCGCGCAGGGTGCGCGTGATCAGGCGTCGTTTCTCGTCCTCGTCGATGTTCGACGGGAACCGCAGTTCCTTGACGGCCACCGTCCTGCCGAGGGTCTCGTCCTCGGCGCGCCACACCGTGCCCATGCCGCCGCGGCCGAGCACTCCTCCCAGCCGGTACCGCCCGGCGAGAAGACGCTCGCTGTTGTCCTGACGAGTCTCCTGACGAGAAGTACCCGCCCGCTCCGCCTCCGACATGCGTCCCCTCATGCAACCCGCCCTGACAGAGCCTCCATTGTCCCTCACCCGACAAGTGCCCAACGCCCAGGGGGCCCCTGACCGTGCATCGGGCGGGACCGGGGCCGCCGCTCGGGACACAGACGCCCATACCGCCCCTGGCCTACAACGGCACGATGTCCGGTGCTCCCAGCCGTGCCGCGTCCGCCGTCTGGTCGTCGGGCTGGAGCTGGGACTCGCGTTCCGCCTCCACCCGCTTCTCGTAGTGCTCGACCTCCCGCTCGATCTGGCCCTTGTCCCAGCCGAGGACCGGTGCCATCAGCTCGGCCGCCTCGCGGGCGCTGCGAGTGCCGCGGTCGAAGGTCTCGATGGAGATGCGGGTGCGGCGGGTCAGCACGTCGTCGAGGTGGCGGGCGCCCTCGTGGGAGGCCGCGTAGACGATCTCGGCGCGCAGGTAGTCGTCGGCGGCCGGCATCGGTTCACCGAGGCCCGGGTCGGCGGCGACGAGGTCGAGGATCTCCTCCGCGAGCGAGCCGTACCGGTTGAGCAGGTGCTCGACGCGCACCACGTGCAGTCCGGTGCGGGCGGCCGTCCGGGCCCGCGCGTTCCACATCGCCCGGTACCCCTCGGCGCCGATCAGCGGGACGTCCTCGGTGACGCACTCGGCGACCCTCATGTCGAGCCCGTGCACGGCCTCGTCGACGGCGTCCTTGGCCATCACGCGGTACGTCGTGTACTTGCCGCCGGCGACGACCACGAGGCCCGGCACCGGGTGCGCGACCGTGTGCTCGCGCGACAGCTTGCTGGTGGCGTCGGACTCGCCGGCCAGCAGCGGGCGCAGGCCCGCGTAGACACCCTGGACGTCGTCGCGGGTCAGCGGCACCGCCAGTACCGAGTTGACGTGGTTGAGCAGGTAGTCGATGTCGGCGCTGGAGGCGGCCGGGTGGGCTTTGTCGAGGCTCCAGTCGGTGTCGGTGGTGCCGACGATCCAGTGCCGGCCCCAGGGGATGACGAACAGCACCGACTTCTCGGTGCGCAGGATCAGGCCGGTCGTGGAGTGGATGCGGTCGCGCGGGACGACCAGGTGGATGCCCTTGGAGGCACGGACGTGGAACTGGCCGCGCTCGCCGATCAGTCCCTGCGTGTCGTCGGTCCACACCCCGGTCGCGTTGACGACCTGCTGGGCGCGGATCTCGTACTCCCCGCCGCCCTCCACGTCCTGCACCCGCGCCCCGACGACGCGCTCGCCCTCGCGCAGGAACCCGGTCACGCGGGCGCGGTTGGCGGCCTTCGCGCCGTAGGACACGGCGGTGCGCACCAGGGTCGCCACGTAGCGGGCGTCGTCCATCTGCGCGTCGTAGTACTGGATCGCGCCGACCAGGGCGTCCTTGCGCAGTGCGGGTGCGACGCGCAGGGCCTGACCGCGGGTCAGGTGGCGGTGGGCGGGCAGGCCCCGGCCGTGTCCGCGGGCCATGGACATCGCGTCGTAGAGCGCGACGCCCGAACCCGCGTACAGACGCTCCCAGCCCTGGTGCTCAAGCGGGTAGAGGAAGGGCACCGGTTTGACCAGGTGCGGGGCGAGGCGCTCCAGCAGCAGGCCGCGTTCCTTGAGGGCCTCGCGGACCAGGGCGAAGTCGAGCATCTCCAGATAGCGCAGGCCGCCGTGGATCAGCTTGCTGGACCTGCTGGAGGTGCCGGAGGCCCAGTCACGGGCCTCGACGATGCCGGTGTTCAGGCCCCGGGTCACCGCGTCCAGCGCGGTCCCCGCGCCGACCACTCCGCCACCCACCACCAGTACGTCCAGCTCGCGTTCGGCCATGGCCGCCAAGGACTCCGCACGCTGCTCGGGCCCCAGTGTCGCTGTCCTCACCGCTGCCTCCCGCTCTGCCGCCATCGGTCATCGCTCGTCGTCGGTCATCGGTCGCGCGGGCCGCACCCGGCCGGCGAAGCCCATGCCCAGATTCTGACCGGGTTGCCCGACTTCAGCCACCACTCACCCCCAGCCTGTGGACAACGGTCACGGAACCCACGGAAGACACATGAACACAATCCCACATAACGGTCATATTTACTCCTAGTCTGACATTGCGCTCCGCTCATCCTGTCCACAGGGCTTGCGCACCTGTCCCGCTTCGGTTACTGGGAAGGACGGCCCACACGCCATGCCCGCAGACCTCGCCGTCATCGGACTCGGTCCCTACGGCCTGCCCCTCGCCCAGGCCGCCGTGGCCGCCGGCGTCTCCACGATCGGCTACGCCACCGGCCCCGAGGCCGGCTCGCTCAGCCCGGCCGAGCTGCGCCGGATGCTCTCGGGGGGCTTCCGGACCGCCGACAACCCGGCCGAGCTGGGGCGGGTGCGCACGGCCGTGATCTGCGCGCCGACCCCGCGCGGCCCCGACGGCGGGCTCGACCTGGGCCAGGTGGAGACCGCCGCCCGCACCCTGGCCGCCCGGCTGCGCCCGCACACGACGGTGATCCTGGAGTCGCCGGTCCACCCGGGGACCACGGAGGACTTCCTGCGGCCCCTGCTGGAGAAGGGCTCGGGCCTGCGCGCGGGGCGCGACTTCCATCTCGCCTACTCCCCCAGCAGGGTGGACCCCGGCAACCGAGAGTTCACCCCGGCCAACACCCCGAAGGTCATCGGCGGTCTCACGCCCGCGTGCATGGAGTCGGCGGCCACGTTCTACGGGCGGCTCACCGACAAGGTGGTACGCGCGCGTGGCCCGCGCGAGGCCGAGACCGTGCACCTCCTGGAGACCAACTTCCGGCACGTCAACATCGCCCTCGTCAACGAGATGGCCGTCCTCTGCCACGACCTGGGCGTCGACCTGTGGGACGTCATCCGCTGCGCGGAGACCAAGCCGTTCGGCTTCCAGGCCTTCCGCCCCGGCCCCGGCGTCGGCGGCCACGGCGTCGCCCAGGACATGTCCGGCCTCGCGAGCCGCGGCCTGCGCATGGTGGAGCTGGCCCAGCAGGTCAACAACCGGATGCCCGGATACGTCGTCCAGCGGGCCGCCGCCCTCCTCAACGAGCACGGCAAGTCGGCCCGCGGCGCGCGCGTGCTGCTGCTCGGCGTCACCTACAAGGCGGACCTCGCCGACCAGCAGGACACCCCCGCCCAGGAGATCGCGATCCGCCTCATGGAACTCGGCGCCTCCGTCAGCTACCACGACCCGCACATCGCGTCCTGGAACGTCCTGAACCGCCCGGTCCCCCGCGCGGACTCCCTCTACGAGGCCGCCGCCGACGCCGACCTGACCATCCTGGTGCAGCAGCACCGCACGTACGACCTCCAGGGCCTGTCCGTGAAGGCCCAGTTGCTGCTGGACACACGCGGGGCGACACCGACGGGCGCGGCCCACCGACTCTAGCCCGTTCAGCCCGCGTTCGTCCCGAACGCAACCGCACCGCCCCACCCTCACAAAACGCGCCCCCACCAGCCCCCACGGGCACGCAAAAGGCCGGTCACCCGCCCGGGGTGACCGGCCTCCGTCTGCCGTAGGGCCTACCGCTTGTGCTGGGAGTCCGCCACCGTCACCTCGACGCGCTGGAACTCCTTCAGCTCGCTGTACCCGGTGGTGGCCATCGCGCGGCGCAGGGCGCCGAAGAGGTTCATCGAGCCGTCGGGGGTGTGGGACGGGCCGGTGAGGATCTCCTCGATGGTGCCGACCGTGCCGAGGTCGACCTTCTTGCCGCGCGGAAGCTCCTCGTTCACCGCTTCCATGCCCCAGTGGTGGCCCTTGCCGGGCCCGTCGGTCGCACGGGCCAGCGGGGATCCCATCATGACCGAGTCGGCGCCGCAGGCGATCGCCTTGGGCAGGTCGCCGGACCAGCCGACCCCGCCGTCCGCGATCACGTGCACGTAGCGGCCGCCGGACTCGTCCATGTAGTCGCGGCGGGCCGCGGCCACGTCGGCGACCGCGGTGGCCATGGGGACCTGGATGCCGAGCACGTTGCGGGTGGTGTGGGCCGCGCCGCCGCCGAAGCCGACGAGCACACCCGCGGCGCCCGTGCGCATCAGGTGCAGGGCCGCCGTGTAGGTGGCACAGCCGCCGACGATCACCGGGACGTCGAGCTCGTAGATGAACTGCTTCAGGTTCAGCGGCTCGTGCGAGGACGAGACGTGCTCCGCGGAGACCGTCGTACCGCGGATGACGAAGATGTCCACGCCCGCGTCCACGACCGCCTTGGAGAACTGCGCGGTGCGCTGCGGGGAGAGCGCGGCCGCCGTGACCACGCCGGAGTCGCGCACCTCCTTGATGCGCGCGCCGATCAGCTCCTCCTTGATGGGGGCGGAGTAGATCTCCTGGAGGCGGCGGGTGGCGGTGTCGGCGTCCAGCCCGATGATCTCGTCGAGCAGCGGCTGCGGGTCCTCGTGCCGGGTCCACAGGCCTTCGAGGTTGAGCACACCGAGGCCGCCGAGCTCACCGATGCGGATCGCGGTGGCCGGGGAGACGACCGAGTCCATGGGGGCGGCCAGGAACGGCAGCTCGAAGCGGTAGGCGTCGATCTGCCAGGCGATCGAGACCTCCTTCGGGTCCCGCGTACGGCGGCTGGGGACGACGGCGATGTCGTCGAAGGCGTACGCCCGGCGGCCGCGCTTGCCGCGCCCGATCTCGATCTCAGTCACGTCTGTGGCCTTTCCCTGATGCGTTTCAGCGTCTTCCAGTATCGCCGACGGGCACGGCAAGGGCGGCCCCGGATGCCTCCGGGACCGCCCCTGGTACGCCTGTCGACTACTTGCTGCTGTAGTTCGGTGCCTCGACCGTCATCTGGATGTCGTGCGGGTGGCTCTCCTTGAGGCCCGCGGAGGTGATGCGGACGAAGCGGCCCTTGGACTCCATCTCGTCGACGGTGGCCGCGCCCACGTAGCCCATGGTCTGGCGCAGACCGCCGACGAGCTGGTGCAGCACGTTGGCCAGCGGGCCGCGGTAGGGCACCTGCCCCTCGACGCCCTCGGGGACGAGCTTGTCGTCGGAGGAGACCTCGGCCTGGAAGTAGCGGTCCTTCGAGTACGACCGGCCCTGGCCGCGCGACTGCATGGCGCCCAGCGAGCCCATGCCGCGGTACGACTTGAACTGCTTGCCGTTGATGAAGAGCAGCTCGCCGGGCGACTCCTCGCAGCCGGCGAGCAGGCTGCCGAGCATCACGGTGTCGGCGCCGGCCGCGAGGGCCTTGCCGATGTCGCCGGAGTACTGCAGGCCGCCGTCGCCGATGAGCGGGATGCCCGCCGGGCGGGCGGCGAGCGAGGCCTCGTAGATGGCGGTGACCTGCGGGACGCCGATGCCGGCGACCACGCGGGTGGTGCAGATCGAACCGGGGCCCACGCCGACCTTGATGCCGTCGACACCGGCGTCGATCAGCGCCTGCGCGCCGTCGCGGGTGGCGACGTTGCCGCCGATCACGTCGACGTCCACGCCCGACTTGATCTTCGCCATCCAGCTGAGGGCGTTGCTGTTGTGGCCGTGCGAGGTGTCGACGACCAGGAAGTCCACGCCGGCCTCGGCGAGCGCCTGGGCCCGCTCCAGGGCCTCGGGGCTGGCGCCGACGGCGGCGCCGACGAGGAGGCGGCCCTCGGCGTCCTTGGCGGCGTTCGGGTACTTCTCGGCCTTGACGAAGTCCTTGACCGTGATCAGGCCCTTGAGGACACCGGCGTCGTCGACCAGCGGCAGCTTCTCGATCTTGTGCTTGCGCAGCAGCTGCATGGCCTCGGTACCGGAGATGCCGACCTTGCCGGTGACCAGCGGCATCGGGGTCATGACCTCGTGCACCTGACGGCTGCGGTCGGACTCGAAGGCCATGTCACGGTTGGTGACGATGCCGAGCAGCTTGCCGGCCGGGTCGGTGACGGGCACACCGCTGATGCGGAACTTGGCGCACAGGGCGTCGGCCTCGGCGAGCGTGGCCTCCGGACGTACCGTGATGGGGTCGGTGACCATGCCCGACTCGGACCGCTTGACCAGGTCGACCTGGTTGACCTGGTCCTCGACGGAGAGGTTGCGGTGCAGCACGCCCACGCCGCCGAGCCGGGCCATGGCGA
Source organism: Streptomyces sp. NPDC007162 (assembly GCF_040634175.1). Taxonomy (NCBI): domain Bacteria; kingdom Bacillati; phylum Actinomycetota; class Actinomycetes; order Kitasatosporales; family Streptomycetaceae; genus Streptomyces; species Streptomyces sp. NPDC007162. The sequence goes on along the minus strand of NZ_JBEYFC010000095.1, from coordinate 10,779 downwards.
TCGCCATGCGGGACTCGGTCACCTTGTCCATGGCGGCCGACAGCAGCGGGATGTTGACCCGGACATTGCGTGAGATGCGGGACGAGGTGTCGACCGCGTTGGGGAGCACCTCGGATGCGCCCGGCAGCAGCAGCACGTCGTCGTAGGTCAGCCCGAGTGTCGCGAATTTTCCGGGCACTCCGTCGACGTTTGCAGTCATGACACCTTCCCCAAATGGCCTTGAACGGTGCGGATGCCCATGCTAACGGGAAGCAGAGGCCCCAAATTCCACGGTACGACTCAGCTCGGGGCTTCGTATGTTCGTACGGAAACGGGCGTGCGCCTGTTCATCGGGGGTGGTGGAACCCGTTCGGCTACTGCTCCGCCAGTGCGCGCAGCCGGCTGAGCGCGCGGTGCTGGGCCACCCGGACCGCGCCCGGTGACATTCCCAACATCTGGCCCGTCTCCTCCGCGGTCAGGCCGACCGCGATGCGCAGCAGCAACAGTTCGCGCTGGTTCTCGGGGAGGTTGGCCAGGAGTTTCTTGGCCCATTCGGCGTCGCTGCTGAGCAGCGCGCGCTCCTCGGGGCCGAGGGAGTCGTCGGGACGCTCGGGCATCTCGTCGGAGGGGACGGCGGTGGAGCCGGGGTGGCGCATCGCGGCCCGCTGCAGGTCGGCGACCTTGTGGGAGGCGATGGCGAAGACGAAGGCCTCGAAGGGGCGGCCGGTGTCGCGGTAGCGGGGCAGGGCGAGGAGGACCGCCACGCACACTTCCTGCGCGAGGTCCTCGACGAAGTGCCGGGCGTCGCCGGGCAGGCGGGACAGCCGGGTGCGGCAGTAGCGCAGCGCGAGTGGGTGGACATGGGCGAGCAGGTCGTGCGTGGCCTGCTCGTCCCCGTCTACGGCGCGGTGGACGAGAGCACCGATCGTCCCCATGGCAGTGACTGCCTCGTCCTCGCGCATCGGTCCATGGTGCCCTGCTGCCTTCGGCTGGGTGGCACCGCGTCCGTCGTTGTGCACCGAAGCGTTATGAGCAGGTGCGCCGGAACTCATCTCCTGCGCCCTCCCCTTCCGCTCGAACGACTCGTCCCCGAGAGACTCCACACCTCAAGGATGCGGCATCCGCGCCGAAACGAGCAGCGACACTGCGCCGATCCGTCTTGCGGACCCCGCCCACCGTGCGGTAGGCGGGGGCGTCCAATCGGTGCGCGGTCCCGCTGCGGCGCAGCTCAGCGCGGCATCAACGGACCAGGCCCCAACGGAAGCCGAGGGCCACCGCGTGGGCGCGGTCGGAGGCGCCGAGTTTCTTGAACAGGCGCCGGGCGTGTGTCTTGACCGTGTCCTCGGAGAGGAACAGCTCGCGGCCGATCTCGGCGTTGGAGCGCCCGTGGCTCATGCCCTCCAGGACCTGGATCTCGCGAGCGGTGAGCGTGGGCGCGGCGCCCATCTCGGCCGAGCGCAGGCGCCGGGGCGCCAGCCGCCAGGTGGGGTCGGCCAGCGCCTGCGTGACGGTCGCGCGCAGTTCCGCGCGCGAGGCGTCCTTGTGCAGATAGCCGCGGGCACCTGCGGCGACGGCCAGGGCCACCCCGTCCAGGTCCTCGGCGACCGTGAGCATGATGATGCGGGCGCCGGGGTCGGCGGACAGCAGTCGGCGCACGGTCTCGACGCCGCCCAGTCCGGGCATGCGCACGTCCATCAGGATCAGGTCGGAGCGGTCGGCACCCCAGCGGCGGAGGACTTCCTCGCCGTTGGCAGCCGTCGTCACGCGCTCGACGCCGGGCACGGTCGCGACCGCGCGGCGCAGCGCCTCTCGGGCAAGCGGGGAGTCGTCGCAGACGAGGACGGATGTCATGACCGCCCTCCGCAGCTGATGCGCGTCACCTTGAGCCTCCAGGCTGGTACGGAATCGTCACCTGTGCGGTCGAACGTCTCGGACGCCTGCCCGAGCGCTTGTTGCTTCAACCGCCACCGCCCTCTCAACGACGGTCACTCGAAAGAGTTACGGGGCCGCGTGCCGTCTTCGGCACTCTACGTGAGGGCGCGGACACGGTGCAGACATGGACGTCAGACCCTCAACTTTTCATCACAACCAATGCCCCATTTAGACCTTTTTCTTCCTGTTTCACGGTGTCTGGAGCTAGATTGCCAATGAGTCATATTTTCATCTCTCTAGACCGGAGATGTACGGTCGTTTGGCACCGTATCCGCCCAGAACGGCTACAAGGGGTCATGTAATGGCAGATTTCTCCCGCCTTCCCGGACCGAACGCGGACCTGTGGGACTGGCAGCTCCTGGCCGCCTGCCGCGGGGTCGACAGCTCGCTCTTCTTCCATCCCGAGGGCGAGCGCGGGGCGGCTCGGAGTGCCCGTGAGAACTCGGCCAAGGAGGTCTGCATGAGGTGCCCGGTCCGCGCCGAGTGCGCGGCGCACGCACTGGCGGTCCGTGAGCCGTACGGCGTGTGGGGCGGCCTGACCGAGGACGAGCGCGAAGAGCTCATGGGGCGGGCGCGCAACAGGCTGGTGTCGGCCTCGACGACCAGCGGCGACTCCGCCTCGGACACGTGAAAGAACGTTTCTTCAATAGCTTGACGATCTGTTGCCGACCGGGCACACGCGCGCCCGGCACACTCCGTCACGCCCGCCGGGCCGCCCGGCCCAGTTGCTCCAGCGTCGCCGCCACCGCCGGCACCTGTGCCAGGTCGGGCAGGGTGAGGGCGACGATCTCCCGCCGCACCGCCGGCTCCAGCGCCACCGTGCGCGCGCCCCTCGGACGTACCGACTCGATCGCCAGCCGGGGCAGCACGGCCACCCCGAGCCCCGCGCCCACCAGGCCGACCACGGCCGGGTAGTCGTCGGTGGCGAAATCGATGCGCGGGGTGAAGCCCGCGCTCTCGCACGCCTGGACGAGCTGACCCCGGCAGCGCGGGCAGCCCGCGATCCAGGACTCGTCGGCGAGCTCGCCGAGGGCGACGGACTCCGCGCGGGCGAGCCGGTGCCCCTCGGGTACCAGGCCGACGAGACGGTCCGCGAGCAGCGGTCGTACCACCAGGTCGGCCCACTCCTCGGCACCCCCGGCGTCCGCCCCGCCCTCGTAGCGGAAGGCCAGTGCGATGTCGCAGTCGCCCTCGCGCAGCAGGTCCACCGACTTCGGGGGCTCGGCCTCCTCCAGGGAGACCCGGGTGCCGGGGTGGGCGGCGCGCAGGGCGGCGAGGGCGGTGGGGACCAGGGTGGAGCTGCCGCTCGGGAAGGAGACCAGCCGGACCCGGCCGGCGCGCAGACCGGCGATCGCGGCGACCTCCTCCTCGGCGGCGGTGAGTCCGGCGAGGATCCCGGAGGCGTGCCTCACCAGGGCCTCACCGGCCTGGGTGAGGCGCATCTCGCGGCCGTTGCGCACCAGCAGCGGGGTGCCGACGGAGGTCTCCAGTGCCTTCATCTGCTGGCTGACGGCAGGCTGGGTGCAGCCCAGCTCGCGGCCGGCCGCCGAGAACGAACCGGTGGTGGCGACGGCGCGCAGGACACGGAGATGGCGTGCTTCGATCACGCTCCGAGCATAAGGCGGTCTTGGACATCGCACCCGATAACGCGTCGACACTTTGAGGAGCGTCCCCTACCGTCGGAGCATGCAGCTTCTCTCGGTGAACCTCGGCCGCCCGACGCCGTCGCCCCACACGGACCAGGTGGACGGCGTGACCGGTATCGACAAGCGGCCCGTCGACGGGCCGGTGCGGGTGGCGGCGCCCGGACCGAAGGGCGTCACGGGCAGCGGCCTGGCCGGGGACGCGGTGTGCGAGCTGCGCCATCACGGCGGTGACGACCAGGCGGTGTACGCGTTCGCGCGCGAGGACCTCGACGACTGGGAGCGGGAGCTCGGCCGCACCCTGGGCAACGGCTGCTTCGGTGAGAACCTCACGACAGACGGGCTGAACGTGTCCGGCGCGCTGATCGGCGAACGCTGGCGGATCGGCTCCCGGGTCGTACTGGAGGTCACCTCCGGGCGCATCCCGTGCCGCACTTTCCAGGGCCATCTGGGCGAACGGGGATGGGTGAAGAGGTTCACGCGGAAGGGTGCGACCGGTGCCTACCTCCGGGTGATCGAACCGGGCGAGATCAGGGCCGGCGACCCGATCGAGATCGTGCACCTGCCGGACCACGGGGTGACGGCGGCGATGCAGTTCCGTGCCACCACCACCGAGCGGGAGCTGCTGCCGCGGCTGCTCGCGGCCGGTGCGGCGCTGCACCCGGAGGCGCTGGCGCTGGCGCGGAAGTACGTGGCGGCGCAGTCCGGCTGAGACGCCGTCACGCCCAGCGTGTTCACCGGCGCTTCACCGTTCGGGAGAGCTGGTGCGCACAGCGGCCCCGGCCGGTCCGGGTAACTACCCTTGGGCCATGACAACGGCTCTGATTACGGGATCGACCGCGGGGATCGGTGCCGCGTTCGCGCGGCGGCTGGCGGCGGACGGGCACAACCTCGTCCTGGTGGCGCGGGACACCAAACGGCTGCGCGAACAGGCGACCGAACTGCACGACCGGCACGGCATCGAGGCGGAGGTGCTCACCGCCGACCTCGCCGAGGACGCCGGCATCGAGTCGGTCGCCGCCCGTCTCGGCGACCGCAGGAACCCGGTCGACCTGCTGGTCAACAACGCCGGATTCGGCAACAAGGGCCGGTATCTGGACGTCTCGATGGCCGACGAGCTGCGCATGCTCAAGGTGCACTGCGAGGCGGTGCTGCGGCTGACGTCGGCGGCGGCCGAGGCGATGCGCGAGCGCGGGCGGGGCGGTGTCGTCAACGTCGCGTCGGTGGCGGCGTTCGTGCCGCGCGGTACGTACGGCGCCTCCAAGGCGTGGGTCGTGCAGTTCACCCAGGGCGCGGCGCGCGACCTGGCGGGGACCGGGGTGCGTCTGATGGCGCTGGCGCCCGGGTTCGTCCGTACGGAGTTCCATGAGCGGGCCGGGATGGGCACGGACAACATCCCCGGCTGGATGTGGCTGGACGCCGACAAGCTGGTCGCGGCGGCCCTCGCCGACCTCGCCCGCGGCCGGACGCTGTCGATCCCGGACCCCCGCTACAAGGTGCTGACGGGCCTCGCGAAGGTGGCCCCGCGCGGCCTGGTGGGAGGCATCAGCTCGAAGACGGGACGCAAGTACGGGCCGCAGTAGAAGAGGGCGGCGGGCCGGTGGGAAAATGGCCGTGACGGTACCGGACCCAGGGGGGCCGGAGGCGGCGGTATGACGTTCATGCAGGTCATCGAGTGCAGGACCAGCCGGTTCGAGGAGATGGACCGGCTGTTGGACCGATGGGTCGAGCAGACCAAGGGGAAGCGGACGGCGACGCACGCGGTGGTCGGCACGGACCGCTCGGACGCGTCGCACGTCGTCGAGATCGTGGAGTTCCCGTCGTACGAGGAGGCGATGCGCAACTCGCGGCTTCCGGAGACCGACAAGGTCTTCCACGAGCTGCTGGCGCTCTGCGACCAGATGCCGAAGTTCACCGACCTGGACGTGGTGCGCGACGAGCGGATGTACGTCGACACCGCGCGGCGGTTCTTCGAGACGTTCGCCGCGGCCGGTCCGCTGGCTCCGCTGGACGGCCTGGTCGCCGAGAACTACCACGGTCACGATCCGGCCGACGACCAGGACACCATCGGCATGGACGCGCTGCGGCGCGAGCTCGGGATATGGCGGGACGCCTTCGACTTCAGATTCCTGATCGAGGACCAGATCGCCCAGGGTGACCGGGTGTGCAGCCGGTGGGTCCTGGCGGGGGTGCAGAAGGGCGAGTTCCTGGGACTGCCGAACACCGGACGGCGGGTCACCATGACCGGCACCACGGTGCACCGCTTCGACGACAGCGGGAAGATCGCCGAGGGCTGGTGGCAGTACGACCGGCTCGGGCTGATGGGCCGGCTCGGAGCACTGGACGCGCTGGAGAACTGAGCCCACAGTGAAAGCCCGCGAGGGGCGAGCCCCCGCTCCGGATACGGAGCGGGGGCTTCCTCGACCGCTGTGCGGCGGCGCGGCACCCAGCAGTGGTACCGGGCCTTGATGATCGCGTCTTCCTTCTCGGTGGCCCGGTGGCCGAGCCGGTGCTCGTCGTCGATCCGGCGCAGCACCCCCCCAAAAAAAGGCCGAAGCCCAAAAGGGCGAAGCCCCCGCGCCCGGCGGACGACCGGGGGCGGGGGCTTCGGGAAGTGCTGAGGCGGTGCTCAGTGGGAGTGGCCGTGGGAGTGGCCGGCCGCCGCGGGCTCCTCCTCTTCCTTCTTCTCGACGACCAGGGTCTCGGTCGTGAGGAGGAGGGAGGCGATGGAGGCGGCGTTCTCCAGGGCGGAGCGGGTGACCTTGACCGGGTCGATGACGCCGGCCTTGACCAGGTCGCCGTACTCGCCGGTGGCGGCGTTGAAGCCCTGGCCCTTCTCGAGCTCGGCGACCTTGGAGGTGATGACGTAACCCTCCAGGCCGGCGTTCTCGGCGATCCAGCGCAGCGGCTCGACGACGGCGCGGCGGACGACGGCCACACCGGTCGCCTCGTCGCCCGTCTTGCCGAGGCCGCCCTCCAGGACCTTCGCGGCGTGGACGAGCGCGGAGCCACCACCGGAGACGATGCCCTCCTCGACCGCGGCGCGGGTCGCGGAGATGGCGTCCTCCAGACGGTGCTTCTTCTCCTTCAGCTCCACCTCGGTGGCGGCGCCGACCTTGATCACGCACACGCCGCCGGCCAGCTTCGCGAGGCGCTCCTGGAGCTTCTCGCGGTCCCAGTCGGAGTCGGTGTTCTCGATCTCGGCCTTGATCTGGGCGACGCGGCCGGTGACGTCCGCGGAGTTGCCGGCACCGTCGACGACCGTGGTGTCGTCCTTGGTGACGGTGACGCGGCGGGCGGAGCCGAGCACGTCCAGGCCGACCTGGTCGAGCTTGAGGCCGACCTCCTCGGAGATGACCGTGGCGCCGGTGAGGATCGCCAGGTCCTGCAGCATCGCCTTGCGGCGGTCACCGAAGCCGGGGGCCTTGACCGCGACCGCGTTGAAGGTGCCGCGGATCTTGTTCACCACGAGGGTGGACAGGGCCTCGCCGTCGACGTCCTCGGCGATGATCAGCAGCGGCTTCGAGGCGTTGCCCTGGATGACCTTCTCGAGCAGCGGCAGCAGGTCCGCGATGGAGGAGATCTTGCCCTGGTTGATCAGGATGTAGGGGTCCTCCAGGACCGCCTCCATGCGCTCCTGGTCCGTCACGAAGTACGGCGACAGGTAGCCCTTGTCGAAGGCCATGCCCTCGGTGAAGTCCAGCTCCAGACCGAAGGTGTTGGACTCCTCGACGGTGATGACACCGTCCTTGCCGACCTTGTCCATCGCCTCGGCGATGAGCTCGCCGACCTGCTGGTCCTGGGCGGACAGCGCGGCGACGGCGGCGATGTCGGACTTCTCGTCGATCGGGCGGGCCGACGCGAGCAGGTCCTCGGAGACGGCGGCGACGGCGGCGTCGATGCCCTTCTTCAGGGCGGCCGGGGAGGCGCCGGCGGCGACGTTCTTCAGGCCCTCGCGGACCAGCGCCTGGGCCAGCACGGTGGCGGTGGTCGTACCGTCACCCGCGATGTCGTTGGTCTTGGTCGCCACCTCCTTCACCAGCTGCGCGCCGAGGTTCTCGTACGGGTCGTCGAGCTCGACCTCACGGGCGATCGTGACACCGTCGTTGGTGATGGTGGGGGCGCCGAACTTCTTGTCGATGACGACGTTGCGGCCCTTGGGGCCGATCGTCACCTTCACCGTGTCGGCAAGCTTGTTGACGCCGCGCTCAAGGGCGCGACGGGCGTCCTCGTCGAACTTCAGGATCTTCGCCATGGCAGCGGGAGCCCTCTCGGAATTCTCGGGTGAACAAGACTGCGCCCCGGGCGCCCGGCTTCTTAAAGGATCGCGGGAACCAGGGGCGCAGCTTCAAACGGATTCAAGCGGAGTGCTTGAGGTGGTAAGTCGCAGGCTTACTTCTCGATGATCGCGAGCACGTCGCGAGCCGAGAGGACGAGGTACTCGTCGCCGTTGTACTTCACCTCGGTGCCGCCGTACTTGCTGTAGAGCACGACGTCGCCGACCTTGACGTCGAGCGGCAGGCGCTCGCCGTTCTCGAAACGGCCCGGGCCCACGGCGAGGACGGCGCCCTCCTGGGGCTTCTCCTTCGCGGTGTCCGGGATGACCAGGCCGGAGGCCGTGGTCTGCTCGGCGTCGAGCGGCTGGACCACGATGCGGTCCTCAAGCGGCTTGATGGCAACCTTGGAGCTGGCGGTCGTCACGATCCGACCTCCCCCTTCGGAGATCTCACGGGGTTAACTGTCTGAGGTGGCGACCAGGTGGATCCGTCGTCGCGGGTGCCGGACCTGCCCGTCGCGTTGTTGGCACTCTCATCTGCCGAGTGCCAGAGCCGAGACTATGACCGCGATTAGCACTCGGTCAAGCGGAGTGCCAATTACGTCCGGCGCGGCGTCGGAAATCCGACGTCTCGTACCCCTCAGAGGTAGTCCTCCAGCCGTCCCACCGTCAGGCCGCTCGCCTGGACCCGGCGCAGCAGCCGGGTCGTGCGCTCCCTCAGGGTCGGCCCCATGGCCTCGTCCGGACCCACCAGGATGATGTCACCGGGACGGAGCTGCCTGTCCTTGCTCCGGTAGGTGATGCCGTCCGGAGTCATCGCCGCCCGCCACAGCACCACCGCCGTCACCCCGCAGTCGGCCGCCGCGCGCAGGGTGGTGCGGTCGTAGGTGCCGTAGGGCGGCCGGAAGAGGCGGGGGCGGATGCCGAAGCGGGACTTCAGCTTCTCCTGCTGGCCGCAGATCTCGGCGCGCTGGCCGGCGTAGGGCAGGCCGGGCATGGCCGGGTGGTCGAGGGTGTGGTTCTGGACGCCGGCGCCGACGGACTGGAGGCGGGCGAAGTGACCGTAGCCGGGGCCGACCACGCTGTCCGTGAGGAACAGGCTGACCGGGAGGCGAAGTTCGCGGACCATGTCCACGAAACGCGGGTCCTTCTCGGCGCCGTCGTCGTAGGTGAGGAACACGACCCGGTCGGCGGTGGCGACGTGGTCGACGACCGGGGGCAGGGCCGCCCGGAAGGAGAGCGGGTGGGACGGGGGGCGCGGGGCCGGGGAGAGCGGGGCGCTCAGGCCCCAGCGGCGGTACGGCTGGGCGCCGGCCGGGCCGTGCGGCCGTACCCGGTCGGCGGCCTTCATGCCCAGCCGTTCGATGGGATCGACGGACGGCGCGCAGGCGGCCAGGAGGAGGGCGGCGGTCAGCAACGCGGCCGTCGCCCCCGGTCGGCTCACAGGTAGTCCTCCAGGCGCGCCACCGCGTAGCCGTCACGGGTGACCTTGTTCAGAAAGCGGCGCATGTCGTCGACCATCGTGCCGTCCCAGTCGTCCCGGCCCCGGAAGTGGGTGAGCACGATGTCGCCGGGGTGCAGGCTGCGGTCCCACTCGCGGTACTCCCAGTGGTCGACGAACACCTCCTCGTCCCAGATCGGCGCGTACTTGATGCCGCAGGCCTTGGCGGCGCGCAGGGTGTCGCCGTTGTAGTTGCCGTAGGGCGGGCGGAAGACCGTCGGCGCCCTGCCGAACTGCTTCTTCATGATCGTCTGCATGCCGCAGATCTCGTGCTTCTGCTCGTCGTAGGACAGGCCCGGCAGGTAGGGGTGGGTCAGGGTGTGGTTGTTGAGGGTGTGCCCCTCGGCCTGCATCGTGCGGAAGAACCCGTAGTCGTCCTTGACCAGGTAGTTGCTGAGGAAGGCCGAGTACGGGATCTTCAGCTCGGTCATCATCCGCAGGAAGTCCGGGTCCTTGTTCGCGCCGTCGTCGATGGTGAGGAAGACGACCTTCTGCCGGGTCGGGATCGTGGTGAAGACCGGCGGCAGGTCGTCCTCGACCTGGCCGTCCACCTCGAACCCGTCGCGAGCGGTGATCCTCGGCTTGTGCTTCGGCGGGGCCGGGGGCCGCAGCGGGACCGCGTCAAGGCCCCAGCGCCGGGCGGCGGCGACCAGGGCGGCGTGGGGGTCGAGGGCGGGGGCGGGGGCCGCCCGGTGGGCCTGCCGGCCGGCGGCGGGGCGGACGTCGGGGCTCTCCCCGGTCCCGGCGCAGCCGCACACGACGGCACCGGCGCAGAAGGCGAGTACGGAGAGCAGCACCGCGCTCTTCCGCCCCCCACCCCTCTTCGACCTATTTTTGTCATTTTGTACGACTGCTCGCATGGCGTCGGATCCTTCCAGGCCGCCGCCGCGAACCGGGGCAGACACCGCCGTCGGAGGCGGACCATCCACCGACTGGCCGACAATGACCCGGTGAACGACCTCCTCTCCCCCCTCCTCACCCCCGAGGGCCGCGCCCTCCTCGACGAGGTCCGCGGCACCGCGCCCGCCGACGAACTCGCGGTGGCCACCCGGCTGCGCCGCGGCCACCCGGCCGAGCTGGTGTCGTCGGCGCTCGCCCAGGCCCGGCTGCGGCAGCGGGCGGCGGCGAAGTTCGGGGCCGCGGACGCGGAGCGCATGTTCTTCACCCCGAACGGGGTCGAGCAGTCGACGCGGGCGAGTGTCGCGTCGTACCGGGCGGAGTGCTTCCGCGCCCTGGGCGTCCGTTCCGTCGCCGACCTGTGCTGCGGGATCGGGGGTGACGCGATCGCCCTCGCGCGGGCCGGGATCCGGGTGCTCGCCGTGGACCGGGACCCGGTGACGGCGGCCACCGCCCGCGCCAACGCCGAGGCGCTCGGCCTCGCGGACCTGGATCAGGGGCCCCGGGGCCGCGGCCCCCCCGGGGGGACGGCCCGGGCAGGGGGAGGGCGG
>NZ_JBEYFC010000094.1:0-23461 GCF_040634175.1 Streptomyces sp. NPDC007162 | reverse complement strand
GCCTGATGCGGTACGCCTACTACCGGGCGACCGGCAGGGACCTGCTCAACGGCACGGCCGACGACCAGTACCACAGCCCGCAGGCCGCGGCCCGGTTCTCGGCGGCCCAGGGCACGGCTCCCCTGGTCCCCGGTGACCTGATGTTCTGGGGCAGCGGGTACATCCACCATGTCGCCATGTACCTGGGCGCGGGCCAGATGGTGGAGGCGTACGAGTCGGGTACGCACATCCGGGTGACGCCGGTGCGCACCGGCGGCGACTACGCGGGCGCCGTCCGCATCAACCCGTCCGGCACCCCGGTACCGCCGCCGGCCGACGGCGGCTCGACGTTCGAGACCTGGGGCACGGGGGTGCGGACGCACTCCACACCGAGCGTGCGGTCCTCGGTCGTGGACACCTTCGCGGGGCCGAGCCAGGTCTCGGTGCAGTGCCAGGAGCACGCGGAGACGGTGACCGCCGAGGGGTACACCAACGACATCTGGTCCAAGCTGGCAGACGGTTCCTGGCTGACCAACATCTACATCAAGGGCCCGGCGGAGCTGCCCGGCATCCCGGACTGCGGCGGGGACACCCCGCCGCCGCCGAGCGGGGGCAGCACGGCGTTCCAGACCTGGGGCACCGGGGTGCGCACGCACGACGAGCCCAACGTGAACGCCGGTGTCGTCGACTACTTCGCGCAGCCGACGACGGTGAACGTGGTCTGCCAGGAGCACGCGCAGACGGTCACGGCCGACGGTTACACCAACGACGCCTGGTCCAAGCTGACCAACGGCGCGTGGCTGACCAACATCTACATCAAGGGCCCGGCGTGGCTGCCGGGCGTGGCCACCTGCTGACCTGAGCTCGGCGGACGGGGTATCTCGTCCGCCGAGCTATTCACTTTGTTGTCCATAAGCACTCGCCCGTTGCGCCAGCCGTCGCAGCGCCAGGTCCCCCCACTGGAGGTTCTCCCGCTCGAAGGCCATCCCCCGCAGCAGGGTGAGGTAGGGGCCGACGCGTTCCGCCTCGGCGAAGTACGCCTCCTCCGAGCGTCCGGCGAGCAGGCGCTGCCGGATCCGTTCGTAGCGGGCCAGTTTGGTGGTGGCCCATTCCATCCGCTCGGCGACGGCGGCCCGGACCGCCTCCAGGTCGCCGGCGTCCGCGCACTGCACCTTGACCAGCAGCTCGTCGCGGACCGCGGCGGGCCGGGCGGGCGGCTCGGCCGTATAGGCGTAGACCGCCTCGCGGCCGGCCGCGGTCAGCGCGAAGAGCCGTTTGTTGGGCCGGCGTTCCTGCTCGACGACGCGTGCGGTGACCAGCCCCTCCTCCTCCATCCGCTCCAGTTCGCGGTAGAGCTGTTGCGGCGTCGCCGTCCAGAAGTTGGCCACCGTCGCGTCGAACCCCTTCGCGAGGTCGTAACCGGAGGCCTCGCCCTCCAGGAGGGCCGCCATCACCGCGTTCCGCAGAGCCATGAGGAGACGCTAGCATGCGGAGCTAATCAATTTTTTGACTAGGTGAGGTGGACCGATGCACCCCTTCCGCGAGGCCGTCGAGAACGGCGACATGGACGCGGTGGCCGCGTTGCTGGCCGACGACGTCGTCTTCACCAGCCCGGTCGCCTTCAAGCCGTACCCGGGCAAGGCGATCACCGCGGCGATCCTGCGTGCGGTGTCCCAGGTGTTCGAGGACTTCGCCTACGTGCGGGAGATCGCCGACCCCGGCGGCCGTGACCACGCCTTCGTGTTCACGGCGACGGTCGCCGGCCGGAAGCTCCAGGGCTGCGACTTCCTGCACTTCGACGAGGAGGGGAAGATCGACGACTTCACGGTGATGGTGCGTCCGCTGTCGGCCGCCCAGGCGCTGTCCGAGGCGATGGGCGCCAGGTTCGGGCAGATCGCCGAGGAGGCCGCCGCCGGACGGTGACCGGTGCGGGCGGGGCCCGATCGTGATCCGTCTTCGGGGGTCAGCGGAGGGTCGTGCCGTCGGGCTGGTCGAACAGCGCGAGTTCGTCCCGCGTGGGGAGGCCCTCCCAGTCACCCCGGGTGGCGACGGCGAACGCCGCGGTGATGACGGCCCGGTGCAGCCGGGCCTCGACGTCCGCGCCGGTCAGCAGCCCGGACAGGTATCCGGCGACGAAGGCGTCGCCCGCGCCGACCAGATCGACGGCGTCGACCCGGCGGGCCGCGCGGTCGGTCGCCCCGTCCGCGGTGAACGTGGTCGCGCCGCGCGCGCCCCGCTTGACGACCACCTCACCGACCCCTTCGGCCAGAACTCCGCGCACGGCCTCCGCTTCCTTCGCGCCGGGACGTTCCAGGACCAGCGGGAGCTCGTCCTCGGAGGCGACGAGCAGATCGGTCAGTGCCAGCAGCGGCCGGAGCGCCGCACGGGCGCGGTCCGCCGTCCACAGCCGGGAGCGGTGGTTGACGTCGAGGCACACCGTGATGCCGGCGCCGCGGGCGGTGGCGGCGGCCGCCAGGGCGGCCTCGGCTGCCGACCCGCTGAGCGCGGGGGTGATGCCGGTGAGGTGCAGAACGCCGGTTCCCGGGGCCAACGCGGGCAGTACGTCGGCCGGTGACACGGCGGAACCCGCCGACCCGGCCCGGTAGTAGCTGACGCGGGTCAGCGTGCCCAGCCGGGGTCCGGTCAGCAGCAGTCCCGCGGGGCGGCCGGTGCCGTCGGTGACGGCGTGGCCGATGTCGACGCCCTCGGCGCGCAGCGTGCGCAGGACCAGCGCACCGAGTTCGTCGGCGCCGACCCGGCCGGCCCAGCGCACCCGGTGCCAGAGCCGGGCGAGGCCGATGGCGACGTTGGACTCGGCGCCCGCCACGGACAGGCCGAGTCCGGACGCGGTCGCGTACGGGGCCGCCGAGAAGCCGGTGCACGGGGACGCCGTAGGTCTTGCCGGCGATGTCCCACAGGGCCTGGTCGATGCCGGCGGCAGCACTGGACAGGATGGGGCCGCCCCGGTAGAAGCCGCCCTTGGTGAGCACCTGCCAGTGGTCCTCGATGCGCAGCGGATCGCGGCCCACAAGGTGGTCGGCGAGTTCGTGGACGGCGGCACGCACGGTGTCCGCGCGGCCCTCGATCACGGGCTCGTGCCCCAGCCGGTGATTCCCTCGTCGGTGGCGACGCGCAGGAACAGCCAACGAGGAGCCACCAGGAACGTCTCAAGTGCGGTTATCTTCAAGACACTTCCTTCGAAGCAGGTCGGTGCCGGCCGCGTCCTGGTGCGCGCGTACGGCCGCGAGGTCGTCGGACGCCTGCGCCAGGAGGGATTCGACGGCGGCCACGGCGGCGTCCGGATCGCCCGCCTCGACCGCGTCCAGCAGTTCCTGGTGCACGGGGATGGAGTCGGAGAAGTGCCGCGCGCCGTGCACGATCCGGTCGCGCACCCGCAGACCGGCCTCGATGACGACCTCGATGCGGCTGAGCAGTTCGTTGTGCGCGGCGTCCAGCAGGGCGCGGTGGAAGGCCAGGTCCGCCTCGACCATCGCGTCCGCGTCCGCCCCCGCCGCCACCATCGCGTCCAGCGCCTGCCGCAGCGCGTCGAGGTCGGCCGCGGTGCGGCGGGTGGCGGCGAGCCGGGCTCCGGCGGGCTCGACAATCGCGCGGACCTCGGCGAGATCCCCGAGGAAGCTGTCGGTGGGCGCGCTGCTGCCCTGCCAGCGCAGCAGGTCGCTGTCGAGCAGGTTCCAGTCGGCGCGGGGCGTGCTCGGCGCGCTTACGAGGCGGTGGGCCTCGGCCACGGCACCGAGGCGGCGCCCGAGACCGCCACCTGGCCGACCCCCGAACTCGCCGCCACGCTGCGCCCCGGCGCCCCGGCCTTCGCCGACTACCAGCCGGACGAGCCCTGGCGGCTGGCCGCCACCGGCCTCCCGCGCGAGCTCTTCTACGCGCACGACTGGGTCGACCCCGACCGCTGGGACCTGTGGCTCTACGAGAACTATCCGGCGCACCGGCAGTCCATGCGGGAGACGCTGGCCCAGTGGGTCGACGCCGTCGCCGACCTCGCCCGCCGCCGTGACGTCCCCGCCGTCCTCGGTGAGGGCGTCGTCGGATACACCCCGCGCCTGACGCGCTTCGAGGAGGACGCCGTCGGCAAGGACCTCGCGGAGTTCGTCGTCGACCGCTGCCTCGCCGGGGGCTTCCAGGGCGTCGTCCTGACCTCGAACGCGGCGCCGCACCACCCCATGTGGCACACGGACGCGGACTGGATGCGACGGGGCAACGCCCGCGTCACGGCGGGCTGAACGCACCCTCGCGGCGCCCCGGAACCCCTTGGGGGGGGTGATACGGCAGTCCGGTGGCGCGGTGGGCGGAGACGATGATCTCCACGGTTCCGGAGACGGCTGTCTCCTCGGGGTGCGAGCGGCGGCCTCGGTGCGCTCCAGGTGCCGGCTCGGCCGGTCGGCCACGACCGTAGCCCAGGACATGTCCGATCCGGCTGAGCGCGGCGGCGAAGTCGGGACGCCTCCCCCTGGTCGGCCGTTGCGCCCGTGCCGGGGACGTGGACGCAGCGGTGCGCCCGTGGACCGTCTCCGGGGAACTGACGGGCGTCGCCTTTTCCGAGCGACGGAACGCGACGGGGGTGCACGGGCGCGGGACAGGAGGCGTTGGCCGGTGACCGCGCCGGTGACCCTGCCGGACCGTCAGGCGTCGAGGGCGGCGATGAGGGCCTTCGTGACGTCCTCGGTGGTGGCCGTGCCGCCGACGTCGCGGGTGCGGACACCGGCGGCGGTCGTGGCCTCGATGGCCTGGTGCAGGCGGGCCGCCTGCCCGGGCAGGCCGAAGTGCTCCAGCATCAGGGCCGCGCTACCGACCGCGCCGATCGGGTTGGCCAGGCCCAGGCTGCCGGCGAGGGCGCTGCCGAGGTCGGAGAGGGTGTCGGCGTTGAGGTTGGAGGCGACGACCACCGAGAGGTCCTCGGGCTTCAGCACGAATTTCGCGGACATGGCGTCGACCGGCACGCTCTCCGTCTCCACGTCCGGGTGGGGCTGTCCGTCGGTACCGTCCCGTCGGTCACCTGCCGGGGTCCGGCGCCGCCGCTCCCGAGGGACCGGGACGGAGCATGGCCCTGTAGAGGGCGTCATGGTCGGGCGAGGCGGGCAGGGAGCCGCGGGCCGGGGCCTCGAAGGACTGGATCAGCAGGGCGACGACCCGTCGCCAGGCGTCGGGAGCGGCGTCGCCGGTGGCGTTGACGACGCCGGCGTTGGCCATGTGGACCAGCACCAGGTCGGAGGGGTCGAAGTCCGCACGCAGGCGGCCGGTGGCCTTGGCCCGGCCGATGAGCTCCACCATGCCCTCGTACGCCTCGTTGCGGCGGCGCTCCAGCGCCTTGGCGGCGGGGAACGACGTGGTCAGTACGTCGGCGAAGCCGTAGTCGGCGGCCTGCATCGCGCAGACGTCCTCGACGTAACCGACGAAGCCGTGCCACGGGTCGGGGTCGTCGAGGGCCGTGGTGACCGCGTCGGCGTAGGCGTCCATGCGGTCGATGAAGACGGCGTCGACCAGTTCCGCCTTGGTGGGGAACCGCCGGAACATGGTGGCGATCCCCACCCCCGCCTCGCGGGCCACGGACGCCATGGAGGCGTCGAGCCCGTCGCGCGCGAAGACCGTACGCGCCGCGGCGATGATCCGCTCCCGGTTGCGCTCGGCGTCACTGCGCAGAGCCGGGGCGGCGGGGGCGTCGCGATGCTGGTCACCGGAGGTCATACCGGGAGTCTAGCTATCGGATTACCCTATCCGGTTTCGCTGGTGCGGCAGCGCGGCGGTGCGGCGGGCAACCGGCCCGAGACGCTCTCCGACGGGCCGTTCGCAGCACGTCGGAGAGCGCCTCATGACGTGAACCGACCAACGGGAGGCGAAGTCGTGACACTAATACTGCGTTGGGCCGGAAGACAGTGGATCCATTCATACGCCCGGTTCATTCGTGATTGCCTCAGGAAATGCGAGGAAGAGCTCGGCGAGTTCAGCCGAACCGTTGGCGGGCGATATCGTCGAGCAGCTTGTGGGGCGAGAGGCGGATCTCGCCCGGATATCGGGATTCTTCACGCGCAGGGGTTCCGGCCGGTCCTTGCTGCTGTCCGGCGACCCCGGCGTGGGCAAGACGGCCCTGTTGCGGGCCATGGGGAAGTCAGCCACCGCCGACGGCGTTCGGGTGCTGCGGATCGCCGGTGTGCAGTTCGAGGCCGATCTCAGCTACGCCGCTCTGAACCAGGCCGCGGGTCCGGACGCGAAGGCGGCCAACGCGTCGGAGACCGTGATCAGGGTGGCCAGGGCGAGAAGGACCTGCCGCCGGTCGAGCCGACCGGCGGCCATGGTGAGCAGCGGAGCCGCCACGGCTGCCGCCAGCCCCGGCACGACGACGACCAGTCCCGCCGTGCCGGTGTCGACCCGGAGGCTGTGGCCGATGTACGGGAGGAGGCCGACGGGGAGGAACTCGGAGAGGACGAGGACGAACGACACGGCGGCGACGGCTGCCACCGCGGGCCACCCGCCGACCGGGGCGCCTCCCGCCTCTGGTGGTGCGAGCGTGGCCGACGCGGAGTGGATGCCCATGACGTCCTCTTTCACCGGCAAGCTCGGGTTTGTGGGTCAGATCTGGTTGGCGCCGCCGTCGATGAAGATCTCGGTGCCGGTGATGTAGCTGGACTGGTCGGTGGCGAGGAAGAGAGCGAGGCCGGCGACTTCCTCGGGCTGTCCCATACGGCCGAGGGGGACGGTGGTGGCGAGGTGGTCACGGAGCTGAGTGGCCTCTTCCGCGGTCGGGGCGAGATTGTTGAGACCGGGTGTGGTGATGGGGCCCGGGGCGATGGTGTTGACGCGGATGGCGCGGGTGCGCAGTTCGTTGGCCCAGGTACGGGCGAAGGAGCGAACGGCGGCCTTGGACGCGCCGTAGACGCCGAAGGCCTCGTTGCCGACGGTGGCGGCGGTGGAGCCGGTGAGGATGACGGAGGCACCGTCGTTGAGGTGGGGCAAGGCTTTCTGGACGGTGAAGAGGGTGCCCTTGACGTTGGTGCCGAAGGTCGCGTCGAAGTGTTCTTCGGTGACCTGTTCCAGGGTGGCGAACTCACCGCCGCCGGCGTTGGCGAAGAGGACGTCGATACGGTCGCCGGCCGCTTCCACGGTGGCGTACAGGCGCTCCAGGTCAGCGAGGTCGGCACTGTCGGCCTGTACTGCGGTCACGTCGCCGCCGATCATGGCGACGGCCTCGTCCAGGGCCTCCTTGCGACGACCGGTCACGTAGACCCGGGCGCCTTCCTGGGCGAATCGCTGTGCGGTGGCCAGGCCGATCCCGCTGGTGCCGCCCGTGATGACGGCCGTCTTTCCGCTGAGCTGTCCCATCTCGGTACTCCTTGCTCGGGTGGTCCGTGATCCGAACCACCATGGGTCGATGTGCGATCACCGGCGGCGTCACCGCCCGGAAGAAGGCGGGACGCGGCCTTTCACTTGATCAGCCGGGCGAACTTCCGGACTTCCTGGGCGAACAGCAGCGGCTGCTCGAACGCCGCGAAGTGGCCGCCGGCGGGAATCCGGTCGTTGAAATAGACCAGGTCGCTGTACGCGCGCTCGGCCCACACCTTCGGGCTGCGGACCAGTTCGTGCGGGAACACGCTCAGGCCGACCGGCAGGTCGAGGGTGGTCAGACCCGAGGCGCCGTAGTTCTGCCAGTAGAGCCTGGCCGAGGACGCCGCCGTGTCGGTGAGCCAGTACAGGGTGATGTTGTCCAGCATGTCGTCGCGGGTCAGGACACCCTGCGGCCGACCGGTGTTGTCGGTCCAGTCGAGGAACTTCTCGTAGATCCAGGCAGCCTGTCCCGACGGAGAGTCCGCCAGGGCGTAGCCGATGGTCTGCGGACGCGTGGACTGCTCCTGGAAGTAGCCGGAGTACTGGGCGGAGAACGCCTGGATCTCGGCGAGTGCCCTCTGCTCCTCCGCGGAGGGGTTCGCGGAGACCGGCGGGGCGAAGGTGTACTCCGGGAAGTTGAGCTCCACGCCCAGCAGGCCCTTGGGGCGCAGCTTGCCGAGCTGGGTGGTGACGCCGCCGCCCCAGTCGCCGCCCTGGGCGATGTAGCGGGTGTACCCGAGGCGCTCCATGAGCTCGGCCCAGGCGGCCGCGATACGCGCCGTGGTCCAGCCGGTCGAGGTGGGCCGGTCCGAGAGACCGAAGCCCGGCAGGGACGGAATGACCACGTGGAAGGCGTCCTGCGCGGTGCCGCCGTACGCCGTGGGGTCGGTCAGCGGACCGATCGCCTTCAGGAACTCCACGAAGGAGCCGGGCCAGCCATGGGTGAGGATCAGCGGAGTGGCGTCCGCATGCCGGCTGCGCACGTGCAGGAAGTGGATGCCCAGGCCGTCGATACGGGTCCGGTACTGCCCGAGGGCATTGATCCTCCGCTCCAGCCTGCGCCAGTCGTACTGGGTGCTCCAGTACCTCAGCAGGCTGGTGAGCCTGTCGAGTTGGACGCCCTGCGAAGCGTCGGTGACCGTCTCCCGCTCGGGCAGGCGTACCCGGGCCAGCCGCTGCCGCAGGTCCTTCAGGTGTGCCTCCGGTACGTGCAGGCGCAACGGCGTTGTCTCCTCCGTCGCCTGCGGCAGGGAGAGCGGGCCCGGCAGGCCGTCCTCGGCGGAGGCCGGGCCGGTGCCGAGGACGGCCGGTACGGCTGTGGCCAGTCCGGCGACGGTTGCGGTGCGCAGCAGGTTGCGGCGGGAGGGCTGGAAGGCGGCCGTACCGGCCGGTGCTTCCGGGTGGCGCGACGAATGCATGAAGTGGCTCCGGTCTCATATGGCGGGCCACAGGACACAGGCCGGTGACACGCGGAGGGAAAGAGGGGGGCGTCGAGCGGCCGCGGGACGCCGACGGACGGTGAACAGCCCGTCGACTCCGTCAGCCGGCCTGCAGAGCCGCGGTGATGATCAGCGTCGGCAGCAGGCCCGCCAGGTTCTCCTGGCTCGCCCGCAGAGGCCCTCGGCGAACTCCTCGTAGGACGCGGTGCCGAAAGAGGCGTCGCTGACGGGGCAGAACTCCACCTGCTTGACGCACCGGCACGGTCAAGGCGCGGCTCAGTGGGTGAGCGCGGCCTCAAGGTTGTTCAGCACCCCGAGCTGCCCCATGAGGACGGTGCCGGAGGGGTAGCAGTTGAAGGACTCGATCTTGCCCTCGCGCAGTCGGAACACGTCGCAGCACGGCACCTGAATGGTGTTGCCGGTCGCACGGATCGACCCCATGGGGAGGGTCAGTTCACCCCGGTGGGTTCCGTTGAGGGACAGCTCGACGACAACGATGTTGCCGTGCACGTACACGTCGTAGAGCTCGCGGTGCATGTCGGGGAAGGCCTGGGCGTAGTTGCGCACCGGGTCCGCCACCTCGGCGCCGCGGTAGGTGATGCCCACCGACTGGTCGGTGAAGGTTCCGTCCTCGGTGAAGCAGTCGATCCAGCCGGGGAGGTCCTGGTCTTCCGCCACCTGGTAGGCGTTCCGGATGATCTTTTCATTGTCGAACGACATGAGGACTGTGTCCCTTTCGAGGAGTAAGGCAGCGACGAGGCCGCAGGAGGAAGCCCCCGAAGCTTTCGTCACCGTAGCCCGTGTAGATGAAATGTCAACCGAACGAAGAGGTGCGACGCCCACCTCGCTGGCACGGGAGACTACAAACCATCAGCCAACAAGGGCTTTCAGCATGCATTGAGCACTTCCCGATCATACGACGGTCAGCCATCTAGTTGAAACATCATCCGTATGGCTCCTATGCTCTCGCATGCACCGCCCGGATCCAGCGCAGGAGAAGCCTTGCTCGAACCAGCACAGCGCGTCCCGTCCCAGTCATCGCAGCAGGAGGAGTCCCGCCGGGGTTTCCTGCGCTCGGCCGCGGCCGTGGGAGCGGTGTCGGGACTCCCGCTCTCCCGCCGTCCCGTTCCCGGGCCGGCCCGCGTGGCGGAGGTCGCGGGTTTCCGCCTCCCACCGGCCGGACCTGATCCGGAGCGCTTGCGCCTGCACGTGCCGCAGAGCGCTCTCGACGACCTGGACCAGCGCCTGCGCACCGTCCGTTTCCCCGAGCGGGAGACAGTGGACGACGTCTCCCAGGGCGTGCCGCTCGACCGGTTGCGGGACCTGCTCGACCACTGGCGCACGCGGTACGACTGGCGCGCTTTCGAGTCCCGGCTCAACGCGGTCGGGCAGTACCGCACCCGCATCGACGGGCTGGGCATTCACTTCGTGCACGTCAGATCCAGGCACCGTAACGCCCTGCCGGTGATCCTCAACCACGGCTGGCCCGGATCGTTCGTCGAGTTCCTCGACACCATCGGCCCCCTCACCGATCCGACGCGGTACGGCGGAGCCGCGGACGACGCGTTCCACGTGGTCATCCCCTCCATGCCGGGCCACGGGTTCTCCGACCTTCCCGCGCAGTCCGGTTGGGATCCGTCGCGGATCGCCACCGCCTGGGGCACGCTCATGGAACGACTGGGCTACCGCCGCTACATCGCCCAGGGCGGTGACTGGGGCGGGGCCGTCACCACGCAGATGGGCAAGCAACGCCCGTCGGGCCTGATCGGCGTGCACCTCAACCTGCCCGAGTTCATGCTGACCAACACGGCTCTCGGCGACAGCACTCCGGAGGAGCAGACGGCCATCGCCGAGCAGCAGCTCTTCGCCCGGCAGTACGCCGGGTACTTCCAGGAGCAGGCCACCCGCCCCCAGACGGTCGGTTACGGGCTCGTCGACTCGCCTGCGGGTCAGGCGAGTTGGATCTTCGAGAAGTTCATCGACTGGACGGACAGCGACCACCACCCCGAGCACGTTCTCGGCTACGACCGCATGCTGGACGACATCACCCTGTACTGGCTCACGGGAACCGGCGCGTCCTCCGCGCGGCTCTACTGGGAGTTCTACCGGGACAACCATGAACTGACGCGACTGGACCTCCCGGTGGGAGTCAGTGTCTTCCCCCGCGAACTGGTGCGCACGCCGAGAGCATGGGCCGAGAAGGCCTATGACAACCTCGTCTACTTCAACGACGACATCGCGGCCGGCGGGCACTTCGCGGCGTTCGAGCAGCCCGGTGTCTTCGTGGAAGAACTGCGCGCCTACGCCCGCCACGTGAGATGACCGCTCGACCGCTGCGCCTACGCGGTGGTGAGGATGACGCGCCGATGCTCACTGCCGCTTTCCAGCCGGCGATGGGCCTCGGCGGCGTCTCGCATCGGCAGGGTCGTGTGCGCTCGCAGCCGTAGCCGCCCCGCGGCGAGCAGAGCCATCGCCTCGTCGAGGGCACCGGGCGCCCGGTCCACCGACGGCTGCGACAACGTCACCCCGAAGTCCGCGGCGGCCGGATCGGAGAGCGTGATCACCCGCTCGGGGCCGCCGGCCGACGCGATCGCGTCGGCCAGGACGCCCTTGCCCGCCGCGTCGAACACGGCCTGCACGCCGCCCAGTTTCCGCACCGCCTCGACGACGCCGGGACCGTAACGCACGGGCGTTGCACCGAGTTCCCGGACGAGGGCGTCGTCGTGTTCACCGACCGCGCTGATCACTTTCACTCCGCGGGCAACGGCCAGCTGCGTGGCGATGACGCCGACGGAGCCTCCGCCCCCGAACAGCAGCAGCGTCTCCCCCGGCCGGACGGCCAGCCGGCGCAGCACTCCCACCGCAGCCTCGGCGGAGCTGGGCAGCGCGGCCGCGTCAGCCCAGGAGACGGATGCGGCCTTACGCGTCCACATGGAGGCGAGCGCGTACTGCGCATACCCTCCCAGCTGGAACATCAGAGCCGCGACCTCGTCACCGGCCCGGACGCCCTCGACTCCCGCACCCACGGCATCGACGGTGCCTGCCACCTCGAAGCCCAGCACGGCAGGCGACGGCAGGGGGAAGGCCTTCAGACGGCCGGAACGGATGGCCAGATCCGTCGGCCCGACCCCCGCGGCCTCCACCTTGATCCTGATCTGCCCTCCGGACGGTTCCGGCAGCGGGACCTCAGCCCATCGCAGAACGTCGGGCGAGCCGGCCTCCGACATCACCACAGCACTTGGCACTGCATTACCTCCGTACACGCTTAACGGGTTTCACGCACTTTACGCTATCTAATTGACATGTCATCCACGTGACGAAGGCCTCCCCTTGCGCATGAAGGGTTCGACAGCTCGTCCACACCGTGCGGACGCCGCTTTTTAGTTGTTACATCATCCAGCTGGCGGCTAGGGTGACCGGACCGTTGTGGTAGGTGGAAGAGGAGCTCGCGATGTACATCGGCAAGACCGGAATCTGGAGCCCGGAACTGCGTCTGCACCACGACCCTGTGGAGATCCACGAGGCTGCGGCCGAGCTGGACCAGCACGGCTGGGGCGCTCTGTGGATCCCCGGCCTCGGCGGCGGCGACATCCTGGGCGACGCGGAACGGCTGCTGCGGGCAACAGGGAACACCACCGTCGCGACCGGAGTGCTCAGCATCTGGCGCCACCCGGCCGCCGAGATGGCCGAGGGCCACGCGCGGCTCCGCCAGGAGTACGGCCATCGACTCCTCCTCGGCCTCGGTGTCAGCGACGCCGCCGCCGCGCAGCACGCCGGCGGAACCCACCGCCCCCTCGCGGCGCTCGACAGCTACCTCGACGCTCTCGATCAGGCGAGGGAACCCGTTCCGGTCGATGAGCGCGTGGTCGCCGCCATGGGGCCCAAGCTCACCGAACTGGCGGGGCGGCGCAGCGCGGGAACCCATCCCTTCCTGGTCAGCCCGGAGTTCATCGCCGGCGCCCGAGCCGTCCTGGGTTCCGGCCCCGCGCTCGCCCCCTACCAGGCGGTCGTGGTCGATGCCGACCCCGAGCGCGCCCGGGAGGCGGCTCGCGGTTTCCTCTCCCCCTTCATCCGCATGGGGCACTACGCCAAGAGCCTGCTCCGGCAGGGCTTCAGCGAGGACGACCTGTCCGACGGCGGCAGCAACCGTCTCATCGACGCCGTCGTGGCCTGGGGGGACGTCGACACCATCGGCGAACGGATCAGGGCCCATCACGACGCCGGCGCCACCCATGTGGCCCTGCACGCCATCGGCAGAGGCCACGGACTTCCCCTTGCCGAATGGCGACAGCTCGCACCCCTGGCGCACTGACCCGGACTCCGAACAGGGCGGGCGTACGGCCGCGGTGACTCTCCTCGCGGCCCGGCCGTCAACCACCGGCTACGACGAACACATCGGATCCGGTGCGGAGTCGAACCGACTCACACCGATCCGAGCAGGCCGTCGAGGATGCCCTTTTCCGCGAGACAGAACGCGAGACCGCCCACGGGGGCGAGCACGGCGCACAGCCAGTAGCGGCGCACCCCGGCGCGGGCCAGACAGGCGGTCAGGGAAGCGGTGAGCAGCGCGCCGACGACCAGGAAGACGACCGCCTCTCCCCGGTAGTGGAGCGCCAGACCCAGCCAGAGCGCCTCCCCCAGTACCACCATCGCTATCACCGCGCCGGCCACCGCCCGGACGACATCTCCCTGTCCGCGCCGCACCGTCCACCCGGCCCAGCCCAGCAGCGGCCCTCCCGTCAGTCCCGCCGCCGACCAGACAGCGGCGGTTCCGAGAGCGCCGGTCCCGAACGTGTCGCCGAGCGTGGACGCCGCGTAGTAGCCACCGCAGGTGGCGAGCATCATCAGCGCCCCGCCCCAGACGGCGAGCCGCCGGACACGGATCAGCGCTCCGGCCACGGCCGTCCAGATGATCCAGGTGGACACCGAGTTGGTCGCCCGCTCCAACCAGGGGGTCCCGTGCAGGCGGTAGGTCGCCCAGCCGAGCAGCAGGCCGAAGGCGGCGGTCGCGGCGAGGACGGTGGCGGGCGCGTCGCGACGGGATACGGGTGCGGTGACCATGAGGGAACTATACACAGGGTGTATACACGTCATGTATAGCCGTCCGGGAGATCACGACGGCCGGAGGTGACTGAAGTGTCAACTTTCTCATATGGTGGACTCATGACGGAATCACCCCGATGGCTGACCCCGGTCGAGGAACGGGCATGGCGAGGTCTGCTGCGCATGCACGACCTGCTGGTCAGCCAGGCCGGTCGGTCGATGCAGAGCCAGTTCGGCCTGTCCGCGACCGATTACAAGGTGCTGGCAGAGCTGACCCGTGCCGCCGACGACCGGTTGCGGGTACTGGAGCTCGCGAAGGTGCTGGGCTGGGAGAAGAGCAGGGTTTCTCACCACATCGCACGGATGACCAAGCGAGATCTCGTCGACCGGGAAGAGTGCGTCGACGACGGCCGAGGGGCCTATGTCAGGGTCACTCCGACAGGTCGGGCCGCCTTGGAGACGGCAGCGCCCCAGCACGTCGCAGATGTGCGGCGCCTGTTCCTGGACCACATGACCCCGGGCCAGACCGCCCTGCTGGCAGAGATCGCCGACACGATCGTCGAGAAGCTCGAAGCGCAGCAGTGACCCGCAGGTGTGTGAACACCGGCGCGAAGCCGGTGCTCACACACCCGTTCCCCGACTCCCCTTCGAGTACCGTCGGCCCCCGTCGCTTCGGTGAGGCCGGCCCTGCAGAGCAGGTCGGGCAGCGAGGAGACCAACCGGTGTCGCCGCGCCGCACGACCAAGTGTCGGCACCCCCATGCTGCCGCCCCTTTCGTGGCGCGTCATCGGTAATTTGACTGACGACTGCCGTCGGCTTCAGCCCGCCGTCCGGACGCACCGCAGATGCCGGGCCACCGTCCTGCTGCGGGGCACTTCAGAGAACAGGCTTTGCGTCGGCAAGGATCGCGGACATCGAGAACAGCACGTTCGCACACGCGCCGTACGGGCACCTCCAGGCGAATGCCGCCTGGCTCACCCTCGCCGCCGCCCTGGCCCACAACCTCACCCGCGCCACCGACCGCAGGACGCGCTCCGCCCAACCCGCCCGAAGGGGCCCGAGGCGTGTGGACATGTGGAAGAGCCGGGCAGACCGGCGGACACCGGCTACCCGAACCGCAGATCAACCGCAAGACCACTCGAACGACCCCGGAACGATCGCTCCTGAATCAAGCCGGTGGATCCGTGGGTGCAGGGCCCTTGCCGCCGCCCCATTCCGACGTGTATCTATTACGATCGTAAGAAGAACGATCGTAATGTAACTGCGCGGAGCCGCGGTCCTCGCGCCGTATCCGGGGAGGCCAGATGAAGACGACAAAGAGCATGAAGTGGATCGACGCACCTACGCGCACGATCGATGTCGGCGGGGTGCCGTTCGCCTACCGCGAGCTCGGTCCGGTCGGTGGTGTTCCGGTGGTGTTCCTGCACCACCTGATGGCTGTCCTTGATGACTGGGACCCGAGGATCATCGACGGCATCGCTGCCCGCCACCGGGTGATCACGTTCGACAACCGCGGGGTCGGCGGGTCCGGAGGATCCGTGCCGCCCGACGTCGAGGAGATGGGCCGCGACGCCGTCGCCTTCATCCGTGCGATGGGACTCGAGGAGGTCGACCTCTTCGGGTTCTCGCTCGGCGGTGGAGTCGCACAGATGGTGGCCCTGCAGGCACCCGAGCTCGTGCGCCGGATCATCCTGGCCGGGACCGGTCCCCGCGGAGGCGGCGGCATCAAGGAGATCAACAAGGTTGCGGTCAAGGCGTACGTCAAGTCCGCGCTCACCCTGAAGGACGCCAGGACATTCCTGTTCTTCCCGCGCGACGCCGAGGGCAAGCGGGCCGCGAAGGACTACCTCGCCCGGCTCAAGGAACGCACCCGGAATCGCGACGAGAAAATCTCCCTGCAGGCTCGACGCGCGCAGCTGAAGGCCATCCGCGCGGCCGGACTGCACGCACCCGACGACCTCTCGGTGATCACCCAGCCGGTCTTCGTCGCCAACGGTGATCACGACCTCATGGTGGCCAGCAGCAACTCGGCCGACATGGCTCGCCGGATCCCGAACGCCCGGCTGAAGATCTATCCGAACGCCGGGCACGGCGGCGTCTTCCAGTACCACCGGGAGTTCGTCCCCGAGGTTCTGGAGTTCCTCAATGGCTGAGAGATCCGACCGGTCGATCGCCGGAAAGGTCGCCCTCGTCACTGGCGGCGGCCGGGGCCTGGGCGCGGCGACCGCGCGATCCCTGACCGCCGCCGGCGCCCGGGTCTTCGTGGTCGATCTGCACCGTCCGGCCGCGGGCGAGGCGATCGACGAGCGGGTCACCTACCTGGTCGGTGATGTGGCCGACCTCGGCGACATGACCCGAGCGGTCGAGACCGTCGTCAGGGACGCCGGCCGCCTGGACATCGTGATCGCGAACGCAGGTGTGGTTGCGCGGGGCGTGACCCTCCGGGCGTCATCGCCTCCGGTGGTCGACCGACTCTTCGACGTGAATGTCGGGGGTGTGCTCAACACGGTCCGTGCTGCCCTTGCGGGCCTCATCGAGAACCGCGGCCGGCTCGTCCTGGTCTCGTCGGTGTTCGCCTTCGTCAACGGGGCCGGCACGATCCCGTACGCGATGAGCAAGGCAGCGGTCGAGCAGCTTGGCCGTGGACTGAGGGTCGAGCTCGCCGCCCATGACGTCAGCGTCACGACCGCGTACTTCGCGATGATCAACACGGACATGATCCGGCAGAGCGTCGACGAGGATCCAGCAGCCCAGGCGCTGCTCGACACCCAACCGAGGTTCCTGCGCAAGCGCATCGGCCCCGAGCAAGCGGCGCAAGCCATCGTCGAGGGCCTGTGCCGCCGCGATGTGCGGGTCTTCCGGCCGCGCAGATGGACAGTGGTATCGAGGATCCGCGGCATCATCGCACCCGCCCTGGACTCCGGCCTGGCGCGGGATCGCACCGTCCAGAGCATCCTCGGACGCCTCGACGGGCGTGAGGGCGACGACTTTCTCACCACCTGATGTCAGCAACAACGCGGTGCCCCGACTATGCACGGACCAGGAGCCATTGATGACGAGTCCGACCCGGAACGTGTCCGGTCTGCTGACCCGCACCGCGTCGGAACACCCGGCGCGCACGGCGATCGTCTTCGGTGGCGATCGGATCTCCTACGCGGAACTCGACGCGGCTTCGAACCGGGTGGCGAACCTGCTGACCGAGCGCGGCATCCGCCCTGGCGAGAAGGTCGCCCTGTCCTGCGCGAACATCCCGCAGTTCACGACGATCTACTTCGGGATCCTCAAGGCCGGCGCGGTCGTCGTGCCGTTGAACGTACTCCTCAAGGCGCGGGAGGTCGCCTACCACCTCAACGACTCGGACGCGACGGCGTACTTCGCCTTCGAAGGCAGTCCAGAACTCCCGATCGGGCGCGAGGCATGGTCGGCCTTTCAGGCCGCCGACCGGGCCGCGCACTTCTTCCTCATCGGCAGCGGCGCGTCTGTGGACGGCGTCACCCCGGACCAGATCTTTGCCGCCGCTGTCGCCGGGCAGCCAGAGACCTTCGAGACGGTCGAGCGTGCCGACGACGACACCGCGGTCATCCTCTACACATCCGGTACCACCGGGCAGCCCAAGGGCGCAGAACTCAGACACCGGAACGTGTACGACATCGCCCGAGCCGGTGTCCGGCTCTTCGAGTCGGACCCCGCGACACCCGACGTCTACCTGTGCGTCCTTCCGCTCTTCCATGCCTTCGGCCAGATGGTCGTCCAGAACGGCGCCATCGGGTTCGGCGGCACACTCGTCCTGCAGGCAAGGTTCTCCGCCCATGAGGCGCTGGAGCTCATGCTCGACCATGCCGTGACGTTCTTCGGCGGCGTACCGACCATGTACTGGGGCCTGCTCGAGGCACTCGACGACAGCGTCGACGTCGCCCGACTGGCCGCCAACCTGCGCATCGCCGTGTCCGGTGGTTCCGCGCTTCCCGCGAAGATCCACCAGGAGTTCAAGAAACGCTTCGGTGTGACGATCCTCGAGGGCTACGGGCTCTCGGAGACGGTGGCCATCGCGTCATTCGCCACGTACGGCGAGGAGCCCCGAGTCGGATCGATCGGCCGGCCCATCGCCGGGGTCCAGATGAAGCTCATCAACGACGACTGGTCGGATGTGGAGGACGACCCCGGCGCGGTCGGGGAGATCGCGATCAAGGGCTACAACATCATGAAGGGCTACTACAAGCGCCCCGAGGCCACCTCGGAGGCCATCAACCAAGGATGGTTCCGCACCGGAGATCTGGCTCGCAAGGACGCGGAAGGCTTCTACTTCGTCGTCGACCGGTCCAAGGACATGATCATTCGCGGCGGGTTCAACGTCTACCCGCGCGAGCTCGAGGAGGTGCTCATGGAGCACCCCGCGGTCTCTCTGGCCGCCGTCATCGGAGTTCCGCACCCAAGTCACGGGGAAGAGATCAAGGCCGTCGTCGTCAAGAAGGCCGACGACAGTACGACTGAGGCCGAGCTGACAGCCTGGGGAAAAGAGCAATTCGCCGGCTACAAATACCCGCGCATCGTCGAGTTCGTCGACGCCCTGCCCATGACCGCCACCGGGAAGATCCTCAAGCGCGAACTGTCCTAGTGGACTCGCTCCGACTCCAGCATCGCAGAAGCAGTGCGCCGCCGCCCCCTCCTGCCGTTGGAGGCGGCGCTCGCGCGAGGGGTGGTGGCGGTGGACATGAACGACGACCACCTCGCCGCCCGGCACCTCGACGTGCACGGCAACCCCATCGGCGAACCACAGCGGGCGGCGTTCGGGCGGCGCCCTGTTCGAGCGCGTCGCCGCCGAGGCAGAACCGGGAGCCGCGCCGGGACGTCAGGTGCTCTACGCACGCCGCAGCGCCTCGGACCGCGACGGGCCTCCCACAGCCACTTCTCATCTCTTCTGCGGGACGCGGGGATGACGGGGACCACGACATGCTCGCTCACGCGGCCATCTGGGTGAACCCGGTACGGCGGGTGTCCCAAGCCAAGGGACGGGAGCCACAGCGGGGGCTGGGGATGTGGTGCGTCAGACGCGCTGCCCGGCGTCCAGCAGGGCCAGGGCGTTGTCGATCCCCTGATCGAGGAGTTCATCGGCCAGTTGGCTGTCGGTCAAGGCGCGGGCAAGCTGGAGGGTCCCGGCCATCAGGCCGAGGAGGCTGAGCGCCTTCACCCGTGCGGAGGACGGGGCCTCGGGCGCCATGCGGGCGGCAATGCCCTCTATGAGGACCAGCACGCCGTCGGTGTACGCCTGCCTGGTCGTGTCGGTGCAGCGCCCGAGTTCGTCGAGCAGAGCGGCGTTGGGGCAGCCGTCGCCGCGGCTGTCGCGATGCCAGGGCGACAGGTACCCGCGCACAATCTGCTCGATTCCGGCACGGCCCGGCGCGGCCAGCGCGACGACGCTCTCGGCCTGCGCCTTCAACTGGTCGGCGATTGCCGTGGCGACGAGGTCGTCCTTGGATTCGAAGTGTGCGTAGAAGGCCCCGTTGGTCAGCCCCGCGTCCTTCATGAGCGTCGAGACCCCGGAGCCGTCGATACCGTCTTGCTTGAACCGGCGGCCCGCAGTCTCGATGATCCGCCGCCTCGTCTCCTCCTTGTGCTCCTTTGCGTACCGCACCACAGCACATGCTCCTTCGCCGGCCGGAAGAGCCGGTTGCCCTTCTCCGACTCGCCATTCTATGGTATTGCGGACGTACTCCAAAGAGTTGGCGGCAGCGCCGGCCGGCAGGAGGACGACGGGCAAGCGTCGGGCTTTCATCAACGAGGGCAACCACGGACCCAGCATCTGGACTCGCCACCCAGCCGTGGCCGACACTGCTCCTCAACCGGGCGGACACGGACACCACCACCCACGCCAGACACATCGAAGACGACCTCGCCGACGTCATCACCGTCGGCACCGTGGCCCGTTGTGACTGCCGAGCCGGTTCGGTCAGATGTTCGCCTTCTCGCGGACCCATGCGCCTATCTGTGCGATGGCGGCGTCGGCCTCCGGAACGCGGCCGGCGCCGTAGACGTACGAGTGCTGGCCTCCCGGGACGACCACGGTGGTCGTGTCGATTCCGGCGTCCTTGACGCGGGCGGCGAACTCCTCGTCCTCGCCGGCCAGGACCTCGTACGTGCCCCAGGAGACGAGGGTCGGGGGCAGACCGCTCAGATCCGCCCGGTTCAGGTTGATCCGGGTGTCGGTGAACTCGATGCCGGTGCCGCCGACCCAGGCATCCCGGAAGAAGGCCAGCAGATCCTTGCTGAGTATCTTGTCCGTCCCGGCGTTGGTCTCCATGGTCTCGTTGGCGATCTCGAGGTCGCACCAGGGAGAGATCGACACGGTGGCGCCGGGCAGGGGCAGCTTCTTGTCGCGGAGGCGAAGGGCCAGGGCGACGGCGATGAACCCGCCGATCGAGTGGCCGATCGTGATGATGTTTCCCGGCGCATACCCTTCGGACAGCAGCCAGTTGAAAGCCGTCTCGGCGTCGTCCACCTGAGCCGGGTACTTGTGTTCGGGTGCCCGCCGGAAGTCCATGACCAGTACGGGGGCCCCGGCGGCCTTGGCGATGTGGCCTGCGAGCTTCCGGTCGACGACCGCCGACGAAAATACGGAACCCCCGGCGTGACCGTGCAGGAGGACGTAGTCGGTGTTGGCGTCGACGGGTTCGCACCAGATACCCGGCACGCCACCCGCGTCCACCTCCCGGTAGGTGACGCCTTCCGGCTCCCGCGCCATGAGATGGGAGCTTTCCACCCGGGTGCGAAGCGCGTCCAGTTCGGACTCGGGAAGTACCATCGCGGCGAAGAATTCCGCGAACGCGGTTGCTTCCGGGCTCAGTTCAACTGCAGCGTGATCAGACACGTGGCACCTCCATGGGGCCATCTGGACGTACCGGCCCGCCAGGACCGCTATCGCCGTGGTTTGTCAGGCAGTGAGGGTGGGGTAGTCGGTGTAGCCGGCCGCGTCGCCGCCGTAGAAGGTGGCGGGATCGGGGGTGTTCAGCGGCGCGCCGGCGCGTACGCGCTCGACGAGGTCGGGGTTGGCGAGCGCCATGGTGCCGACGGTGACGATGTCGGCGACGCCGTCTTCGACGTCCTTGGCGCGGGTGGCGATGTCGGTGCCGGCCCGGTTGAGGACCAGGGTGTTCGGCCACAGCTTGCGGAGGGTGTGCAGGGGTTCGTCGTCGCCGCCGTGGACGATGTGCAGGTAGGCGAGGTCGAGCGGGGCGAGGGCGCGCACGAGTGCCGGGTACAGCTCGTGGGTGTCGCTCTCCGCGATGTCGTTGAAGGGGTTGCCGGGGGAGATCCGGATGCCGGTGCGGCCGGCGCCGATCTCGTCGGCCACGGCGGTGGCGACCTCGACGGCGAAGCGGATGCGGTTGTCGACGGAGCCGCCGTACTGGTCGGTGCGCTGGTTGGTGTTGGTCGCCAGGAACTGGTGCACGAGGTAGCCGTTGGCGCCGTGGATCTCGACGCCGTCGGCGCCCGCCGCGATGGCGGCCGCGGCGGCGCGCCGGAAGTCGTCGACCGTTCCGGCGACCTCCTCGGTGGACAGTTCACGCGGGACCGGCATCTCCTGGAGCCCGGACGCGGTGAACATCTCGCCCGACGGCCGCACCGGGGAGGGGGCGACCGGCTGCCGGTGGTGGGGGGTGTTGTCGGGGTGGGAGATCCGTCCGGCGTGCATGAGCTGGATGACGATGCGTCCGTCGGCCTTGTGCACGGCGTCGGTGACCTTGCGCCAGCCGGCCATGTGCTCCTCGGTGTAGATGCCCGGGGTCACGGGGTAGCCCTGGCCGTCGGCGGAGGGCTGGGTGCCCTCGGTGATGATGAGGGCGTGCGAGGCGCGCTGGGCGTAGTACTCGGCGTTCAGGTCGGTCGGCACACCCTCCGGTGTGGACCGGTTCCGCGTCAGGGGGGCCATTGCCAGCCGGTGCGGCAGGGAGATCTCCCCGGCGACGATCGGGTTCCACAGGGCGTTCAACATGGATGTTTCCTCAAATGAAAGGGTGAGAGAGAACTGCGGGTGGTGGGCTGCCGCGAGCAGCGCCTACCCGGCAACCAGCCGGATGGGTTCGGTGACCTTCCACCGTGGGCGGCAGACCGCGTGGCGGGTCGGTCAGCGCGCGGACGGGGTTGCCGCACATATGACCGCCACCATGGCGGTGTTGAGCCCCGGCTGTTCGTACAGGGCGAGGACGCCGAGCGCGTTGTCACAGAGGGACTCACGTACCGGAATGGGAGCGGTGGTCAGCCGCGGTAGCGGTCGGCCGGGACCCGCCGCGACAGGTTCGGGATGAGCGCCTGACGAGCCTTCTCGAACGACTCCCAGTCGCTGATATCCGGCAGCGACAGAATGCTGACGGGCTCCCCGGCGTCGAGGCCGGCGAACGCCGCGTCGACGGCGTCGTCCACGGTCATGACGATCTCGTCGGGGAACGTCTCGAGGTCGACACCGGAGCCGTCCCAGATATCCGTGCGGACAGCGCCCGGCAGCACGGCCTGCACCCTGACGGGGCTCTCGGCGAGTTCCTGCTGCAGGGCCTGGGTGAACGTCAGCACGTAGCTCTTGGTGCCGCTGTAGACGGCGCTGACGGGCAGGATGTTGAGAGCCATGGCAGAGGAGATGTTCACGACCGTGCCACGCCCGCGGGCCGTCAGCCCCGGCAGGACCGCGATGGTCAGCCTGGTCAGCGAGGTCACGTTGAGGTTGATCAACGCCTCGTAGGCCGCCGCGTCGGAGCCTGTCAGCGGCGTGAGCAGCGCAGCGCCGGCATTGTTGACCAGCACCTCGATGCTCTCGTCGGACCGCAGACGCTCCTCGACCACGGAGATCTGTGCCACGTCGGTGAGGTCGGCGGCGATGATGTCCACCGCGCGGCCCGTGCGGCCGCGGATGTCCGACGCCAGTGCCTCCAGCCGCGCGGTGTTCCGCGCCACCAGGATCAGGTCGTGGCCCCGGTCGGCAAGCCGCTGCGCGTAGGCGGCACCCAGGCCGGCGGACGCGCCGGTGACGACGGCGGTCTTGTTCTGCGTGGTCATGGGGGTGGATCTCATTTCTGGTGGCGGATGAGTAGGGGGCCAATGCGTCGAACCCGCTTTAGATTACGATAGGTATCTAAAGGCGTCCAGTCAACGGTCTCCCGATGCGGCCACCCACGCCCGCGGCCGGAGACGCACGACGTACATGCAGGCACCAGGGCCGGCCGCCGACCAGGTTCGGATGGACGACCTTTCTGGCGCATGGTCATCCTGGACGCGTTTTCATGTACTGCCGCCGACGCGGGCACGGCGAACGAAACCCCCGCGGAGGCCCGCACCCCGCACACACTCCCGGTGCAACGCGAGCCGCCTCCAGGCGGCGTCACCCCCCGACCGCTCGACGAAGGCATCGCACGATCGGAAGCCGCTTCCGGTCCGGGTGCGGGCCCACGAGCTCCTCGCCTTGTGGCGGCGAGAAAGAGCCGTACAGAAAGAGTCCACGTACGGAAAGCGGAGGCGACGGCCGGTCGGCACTTCACGTACGATAGATGTACTTCAGTATCTAACGTCGGCAGGTGAGCGATGAGTCGCGTTTCGCAAGCACAAGCGATGGAGAACCGCAGGCGCGCGGTCGCCGCGGCCTCCCAGCTCTTCCGGGAGCGCGGCGT
>NZ_JBEYFC010000093.1:0-23673 GCF_040634175.1 Streptomyces sp. NPDC007162 | reverse complement strand
GTGCAGGGGGCGCAGCCGACGGACGTGTAGCCGTCCATCAGCAGCGGGTTGGTCAGCACGCCGTGTTCGGCGACGTACGCGTCCACGTCGTCCTGGGTCCAGCGGGCGATCGGTGAGATCTTGACCTTCTGGCGCTTCTCGTCCCAGCCGACGACGGGGGTGTTCGCCCGGGTCGGGGACTCGTCGCGGCGCAGCCCGGTCGCCCAGGCCGCGTACTTCGTCAGGCCCTGTTCCAGCGGCTGGACCTTGCGCAGTTTGCAGCACAGGTCGGGGTCGCGGTCGTGCAGCCTCGGACCGTACTCCGCGTCCTGCTCGGCGACCGTCTGGCGCGGGGTGAGGGTGATGACGTTGACGTCCATCACGGCCTCGACCGCGTCCCGGGTGCCGATGGTCTCCGGGAAGTGGTAGCCGGTGTCGAGGAAGACGACGTCCACGCCCTTCTGGACGCGGGACGCCAGGTGGGCCACCACCGCGTCCTCCATGGAGGAGGTCACGCAGAAGCCCTTGCCGAAGGTGTCCACCGCCCATTGGAGGATCTCCAGGGCGGAGGCGTCTTCGAGGTCGCGGCCGGCCTGCTCGGCCAGCGCCTTCAACTCGTCTGTGCTGCGGTCTTCCTGAGTCGTGGTCATATGTGTTCCCCTCCAGCTTCGGAGTGCTTCAGCCCCCGGGCGAGCAGCCCGAGGAACTTCAGCTGGAATGCGCGGTTGCACGCCGCGCATTCCCAGGCGCCGTGGCCCTCGTCGCTGGGACGCAGGTCCTCGTCGCCGCAGTAGGGGCAGTAGAAGGGGGCGGCCCGCTCGCTCATGAGAGGGCCTCCTCGTCGGCGCGGGACGCCCAGGTGGCGAACCGCTCGCCGTCCTCGCGCTCCGCCTGGAAACGCCTGAGCACCCGCTCGACGTAGTCCGGCAGTTCCTCCGAGGTCACCTTGAGACCGCGGACCTTGCGGCCGAAGCCGGCCTGAAGGCCCAGGGCACCGCCCAGGTGCACCTGGTAGCCCTCGACCTGCTCGCCCTGGTCGTTGAGGACCAGCTGGCCCTTGAGACCGATGTCCGCCACCTGGATACGGGCGCAGGCGTTCGGGCAGCCGTTGAGGTTGATGGTGAGCGGCTCGTCGAACTCGGGGAGCCGGCGCTCCAGCTCGTCGATCAGGGCGCTGCCGCGCTGCTTGGTCTCGACGATGGCGAGCTTGCAGTACTCGATGCCGGTGCAGGCCATGGTGCCGCGCCGGAACGGGGACGGCTTGGCGGTCAGGTCCAGCGCCTCCAGCGCCTCGACCAGCGACTCGACCTGGTCCTCGGTGACGTCGAGGACGATCATCTTCTGCTCGACGGTGGTGCGTACCCGGCCCGAGCCGTGCGCCTCGGCGAGGTCCGCGATCTTCGCCAGGGTGGCGCCGTCCACGCGGCCGACGCGCGGCGCGAACCCGACGTAGAAGTTGCCGTCCTGCTGCCGGTGCACGCCGACGTGGTCGCGCCAGCGGGACAGGGGCTCGGCGGGCGCGGGGCCGTCGACGAGCGCGCGCTTGAGGTACTCGTCCTGGAGCACCTGGCGGAACTTCTCCGGGCCCCAGTCGGCGACCAGGAACTTCAGGCGGGCGCGGGTGCGCAGCCGCCGGTAGCCGTAGTCCCGGAAGATGCCGACCACGCCGGCCCACACCTCGGGGACCTCCGCGAGCGGCACCCAGGCGCCGAGCCGGACGCCGATCTTCGGGTTGGTGGACAGGCCGCCGCCCACCCACAGGTCGAAGCCGGGGCCGTGCTCGGGGTGCTCGACACCGACGAACGCCACGTCGTTGATCTCGTGCACGACGTCGAGGAGCGGGGAGCCGGAGATCGCCGTCTTGAACTTGCGCGGCAGGTTGGAGAACTCCTTGCTGCCGATGTACCGCTCGTGGATCTCGTCGATCGCCCAGCTGCCGTCGATGATCTCGTCCTCGGCGATCCCGGCGACCGGCGAGCCGATCACGACACGCGGGCAGTCGCCGCACGCCTCGGTGGTGGACAGGCCGACCGCCTCGAGCCGGTTCCAGATCTCCGGGACGTCCTCGATGCGGATCCAGTGCAGCTGGATGTTCTGGCGGTCGGTGATGTCCGCGCTGCCCCGGGCGAACTCCTGTGAGATCTCGCCGATCACCCGCAGCTGCTGGGTGGTCAGCTTGCCGCCGTCGATCCGCACCCGCAGCATGAAGTACTTGTCGTCCAGCTCCTCCGGCTCCAGGACCGCGGTCTTGCCGCCGTCGATCCCGGGCTTGCGCTGGGTGTACAGACCCCACCAGCGCATGCGGCCGCGCAGGTCGTTGGGGTCGATCGAGTCGAAGCCGCGCTTGGAGTAGATCGTCTCAATGCGTGTCCGCACATTGAGACCGTCATCGTCCTTTTTGAACTGTTCGTTGCCGTTGAGCGGGGTGTAGTGACCCATAGCCCACTGACCCTCGCCGCGGTGACGGCTCACCTTGCGGCGGGGCGCGGAGGCGGCAGGGTTCTGCGGGGTGGCGGCCATGGTGGACGTCCTTCGGGACAGGCGGGAAGCGGCTCTGACCTGCGCGTACGGGCGCACGGGGAGGCCTGCGCGGCGCTGCGCAGGCCCGGGTGTCTGGGCGGGAGGGGCGGCGGTGCTGTGCTCTCAGCCCGCCGGACAGATGGCGCTGGACATGCGGCCGAGGTCGACGTGCCGCCGACTCACCAAGGCGATTCCAGTTCCAGACATGACGGAAGCGTGTCACGCGGATCTCTGGCCAGTCCACCATCGTCCGCGATTCGGACAAATCTATTCTGAATACTGAGACGAGGTGGTGTGCGTCACGCCCCGGCCGCGTTTACCGGGGGGTATCGGGATACGCCCCCGGCCACGGTCCCGGCGCCGGGACGTCCGGTGCCTCCTCGACCTTGGTGTCGAAGAGCGTGAAGCCGCGGCGCCGGTAGTTCGCCATCGCGTGCTCACCGTCCAGGCTGCAGGTGTGCAGCCACACCCGCTTCGTCGGCGGCCGCTCCACCCACCGCTCCGCCAGGTCCCAGGCCCGGGCGGCGCCGTACGAGAGCAGGTGGCCGCCGATCCGGCGGCCCCGGAAAGCCGGGAGCAGGCCGAAGTAGACGATCTCCACGACACCGTCGTCCTGCGGCTCCAGCTCGACGAAGCCCGCGGGGGTGCCGCGGTCGTGGGCCACCCAGGTCTCCACGCCCGGCCGCTCCAGGTGCTCCCGCCAGCGGGAGTGGCTCCACCCCAGCCGGTCGGTCCACCGGACGTCACCGCCGACCGAGGCGTACAGGAAACGGCTGAACTCGGGGGAGGGGACCTCGGCGCGCACGATCCTGACCCCGCCGCCCTCCGGGGCGGCGGCCGGGAGGAGGTCGGCGGGGGAGGTCTGCTCCAGGGACCAGGTGGTCACGACGACACTGCTGCTCATGGGGCCAGGCAATCATCCCGGCCCCGGACATGTCGATGCCCGCACCGGCACCGCGTCCTACGCGGCGACGCCGGCTAGCGCAGCGACGCGTCGATCGAGCGCAGCGGCGTCGAGAACAGCATGCGCTCGCTGACGGACCACACCTCGCCCGTGTCGGACGCGTACGACAGCGAACCGGTACCCGCGGCCCAGCAGCGGTGCGAGGCGTCCGACCCGCAGCGGCTGCCGTGCGCTCCGTCGGTGTCCTGGCGCCACAGGCTGCCGTGCCCGTCCATGGCGCCGGGCAGGTGGCCGACGTACCACTCGGAGCCGGTCGCGCCCGGCGGGCGGTACGACAGGACGCCCCGGATCTCGGAGGCACCCGTCCGGTACGCCTCGACCGCGTCCACCCGGCCGGCGGCGTCCGTGGCGAGCAGCCCCTCGCGCGCGGGGCTCTCGTCGAACGCGTACCGCCACAGCCGGGCCCGCCGGTCGCTGCCCGCGGTGGTCCACTCGCCGAGCACCAGGCTGTCCGGGGACGTCCCCCGGTCCACCGAGAGCGCGCTCGGACAGGGCGCGCCGTCCCCGGAACAGGCTCCGGCGGCGAAGCTGTACCAGCCCACGGCGGGCATCGCGTACCGGAACCCGTCGGCCGACCAGCCGCCCCGGACCCGGCCGACCGCGTCCGCCAGGACCGAGGCCCGCTGGATGCGGTTCAGGTCGTAGACGTAGAGCGCGTCGGCGCTGCCCAGGGTGGTGGTGACCAGCAGTTTGTTCTCGTACCAGGCCATCCCGGAGATCTGCGAGGTCAGCCCCCGGTAGGTGCTGCCGTCGGCGCTGGGCACGGTCAGCAGGACCCAGGCGTAGGTGGGGTGGGCCGGGTCGTTCGCGTCCACCACGGCGATCCGGGCCAGACCCCGGGAGGCGGCCGGGCCGGAAGTGGTGGAGTGCGTCCAGCCGGCGAGGACGACGCGGTTGGCGCCCCACAGGCCGTCGTCGTCCGCGTCGGACGAGGTGGTCACCGAGGCCGGACGCCAGTCGTCGGTGAGGGTGTCGGTGGGGTCCCAGCAGTACGCCTCGTCGGCCGCCGGCGTGACCGGCAGCGTGTCCCGGTCGCCGGAGTCGCAGTCGGGCGCCTCCCGCAGCGTGTGGTCGGCGTTCTGGAGTACGTCCGCGACCCCGACGGAGCCGCCCGCGGCCGAGGCGAGCCGGTCCAGTGAGCGCCGCGGCACCAGGTGCTCCCGGAGCCCCAACTGCGCGGTGCCGGCGGTGGAGGTCAGGGGCTTCAGCGCGCCGGGGTCCTCGGCGACCGTGGCCTGCGAGGCGCTGACGATCGTGGCGGTCGCGGTGAGCGCGAGCGCGGTCCCGGCCAGGGCGGCGCGCAGTGCCGCGCCCCGCCTGCGTCGCCGGTGTCTGCCGCGATGCTTCATGTCTCCTCCCGAGGCGGGCCAACTGCGCCGGATGGTCCGTACGTTGACCGAGGAGCAGGTGGGGAGGCCCGTACCGGGATGCTACGGCAGCCGGGGCCCCGGTATCTCGAAGACCTCGCAAATATGCGGAAGATACCTCCTGGGATGCTCTCAATGCGTCGAATGCGCCCTCCGTGAGCCGGTGTTCACCTCGACCGGTGGCCCGGGGTTCTGCCCTCCGTCACCGCCGGGGCGGTCGAGTCCGGCAGCAGGTTCCGGGGGTCGTCGGGGAACAGCACCTCGATCTGCGCGTCCTCGCGGAAGCGGTACGGACGGTGTTCGAGAAGCGCCCCCAGATACCGCCGTACCCGGGACATCTCCGCGCGTACGGTGACGGTCCGTGAGGCGTCCCCGAACACGTCCGCGGCGAGACCGGCCGCACTGCGCCCCGCGCGCCGTACGGCCAGCAGGAAAAGCAACTCCGCGTGCCGCGGGCTCAGTTCACGGGTCCAGGAGCCCGCGCCGCCGCCCACCGTCAGCGCGGGCCGGCGCGGCCGGCTCAGGTCGAGCACGAGCCGCCCGCCGTCCGCAGGCACCGGCTCGTCCACCGTCCGCAGCAACCAGCCCCCGGCCAGCGGCTCCACCGAACACAGCCCGAGCGCGGGCAGCCGGCGGCGGCCCGGGGACAGGGACTTGGGCAGCGCGAGCCGCCGCGGACACGGCATCCCGGTGACCGCGGCCGTCCAGCCGTCGGTGTCCACCACCAGCGCCCGCCCCGCCAGCCGGGCCAGCACCGGGGCCGCGACCGCCCGCAGCCGCTCCAGGGCGTCCAGATGCACCTCCCGCAGCCTGGCCTCCGCGAGTCTCGCCACCGAGGCCACCCAGGCCAGGGTCGCCGGATGCATGGTCTCCAACGGGCCGCTGACATCCACCACCCCGAGCAGCGTGCCGTCCCGGGGATCGGTGATCGGGGCGCCCGAACAGGTCCAGGAGGCGTGCGAGCGCACGAAGTGCTCGGCGGCGAACACCTGCACGGGCCTGCGCACCACCGCCGGGGTGCCCACTCCGTTGGTACCGACGACGTCTTCGCGCCAGTCGGCGCCGAGTTCGAAGCCCAGCCCGTCCGCCTTGCGCAGCACCTGCGAGGAACCCTCACGCCACAGCACCCGGCCGTCGGCGTCGGCCACCACCATGATGTGCTGGGCGACGTCCGCGACCGAAAGCAGCCCCTCGCGCAGGACCGGCAGTACGTCCCTGAGGGGTGACTCCTCCCGTCTGCGCCGGACCTCGTCGGCCGACAGCAGCCCCGAGCGGAAGTCGTGGTCGGGGTCGACACCGCTGCGCAGCATCCGCCCCCAGGACTGCTCGATCACCGGCCGGGGCGCGATCCGTCCACGGTGTCCGGCGAGTCTGGCCTCACGGACCTCGCGCAGTACCCGAGCAGCCTGTGCCGCGTCCTTCGCGGCGAGTCGGGCCACGTCCATCGGCGGGTTCCCCACTGAGGTCCTCCCGGACAGTCCTCGGAAAAGGCATGGAAGAGTCTTGTCAAGCCGTCCGGGCGGCGGTTTCCGGTCCGGCTGCGCGTCTCATACTGCCGTTTTCCGGTGCCGGAGGCACACGGTCCGCGCACAGTCACCGACAGGTTGCAACCCCTTGCAACCCTGGTGAACGAGCCGGGGGTGGCCGAAAATTGGGCCGACGCCACGGCGTCGTCGGCCTGACATGGGCCGAAGTGGGGGTGGTGCCGTGTCGGCGCAGCACCACCCCCACCCCTCCCCGGCGGGACGTGGAAGGCCCCCTCACCCGGGGATGCGCACCCGGGCCCGGTCCACCAGGGCCGCCAGGTCCAGGCCCGCCGGGAGGGTGCCGAAGGTCGAACCCCAGTCGTTGCCCAGTCGCGAGGCGCAGAAGGCGTCCGCCACCTCGGCCGGTGCGAAGCGGACCAGCAACGAACCCTGGAGCACCGTCGCCAGCCGTTCCACGAGCCGCCTGGCCCGCGTCTGCGCGCCCTCCAGGTCGGCCAGTTCGGCGAACAGGTCCTTGACCGCCCGGTCCAGGCGGTGGTCGGCGCCGTGGGCGCGGCCGATCTCCTGCAGACAGGCGTCCAGGGCGCCCGGCTCGCGGTGCAGCGCACGCAGGACGTCCAGCGCCTGGATGTTCCCGGCGCCCTCCCAGACGGCGTTGAGCGGCGA
The DNA here is from genome assembly GCF_040634175.1 of Streptomyces sp. NPDC007162. Classification (NCBI taxonomy): domain Bacteria; kingdom Bacillati; phylum Actinomycetota; class Actinomycetes; order Kitasatosporales; family Streptomycetaceae; genus Streptomyces; species Streptomyces sp. NPDC007162. The sequence goes on along the minus strand of NZ_JBEYFC010000093.1, from coordinate 16,690 downwards.
CTCGCGCACCAGCCGGGGCAGCCCCGACTCCTCCACGTAGCCGTTGCCGCCCAGGCACTCGGCCGCCTCCACCACGACCGGCGCGCAGCGCTTGGTCACCCAGTACTTGGCGGCCGGCAACGCCAGCCGCAGCAGGGCCCGTTCCGCCTCGCCCCCGTCGTCGTAGGCGGCGGCCAGCCGCAGCGCCAGCGCGGTCGCGGCCTCCGACTCGACGGCGAGGTCGGCCAGCACGTTGCGCATCAGCGGCTGGTCGGCCAGTTTCGCGCCGAACGCCTCGCGGTGCGTGCAGTGGTGCACGGCCTGCGCCACCGCCTGCCGCATCAGCCCCGCCGAGCCCAGCACGCAGTCCAGCCGGGTCGCGGCGACCATCTCGATGATGGTCGGCACCCCGCGCCCCTCCTCGCCCACCCGCCGCGCCCAGGTCCCGTCGAACTCGACCTCGGCCGACGCGTTGGACCGGTTGCCGAGCTTGTCCTTGAGCCTCTGGAGAAGGAAGACGTTCCTGGAGCCGTCCGCCAGGACGCGGGGCGCCAGGAAACAGGTGAGGCCGCCCGGCGCCTGGGCCAGCACCAGGAAGCCGTCCGACATCGGCGCCGAACAGAACCACTTGTGCCCGGAGAGGGTGTACGTCCCGGACTCCGCGAGCGGGACGGCGGCGGTCGTGTTCGCGCGTACGTCGCTGCCGCCCTGCTTCTCCGTCATGCCCATGCCGAACAGGGCGCCGGCCTTCCGCCCGGCGGGCCGCAGCTCGCGGTCGTAGATCATCGACGTCAGCAGCGGCTCCCACGCGGCGGCCAGCTCCGGGTCGGTGCGCAGCACGGGCACCGCCGCGTTCGTCATCGACAGCGGACAGCAGTTGCCGGCCTCCACCTGCGTCCAGACCAGGAACGCGGCGGCGCGCCGGACGTGCCCGGCCGGCCGTACGAAGCCGGTGGTCAGGCCCGCGCCCACCCCTTTGCCGAGCATCCGGTGCCAGGCCGGATGGAACTCGACCTCGTCGACTCGGTGCCCGTAGCGGTCATGGGTGCGCAGCCGGGGCGGGTGCTCGTTCGCCTGGGCCCCCCACTCCTGCACCTGCGCCGAGCCGGCCGAGGAGCCGATGCCCGACAGCTCGGAGCGCACCTCGTCGAGCAGCTCGGGGGCGGTGTGCCGCGCGACGGCCTCGACGAGGGCGTGGTCGGCGCTGAACAGGTCGTACCCGACCAGCGGGGGCGGCTGGTTGGTCACGGTGTGGGTGGTGGTGCCTGCCATGTCTGCGAACCTACCCGGGCCGACGGCGGTGGTCTCCAGCGTGACACAGCGACTTCCCCGGTCGCACCGGATGATCCCGCTCCGGGCCGGTCGGTTCCCGGCGCGGTCCGGAAGGACCCGGTCAGGGCCCCCGGAAGATGAGTGGCGACCCGGACGGCGGATACCGTTAGGGCGTGCAGCCAGCAAGCGATACCCCCGAGCGGCCCTCCGGCCGGCTCCACCGGGCCAGAGCCCTTTACCGGAACGTCTCCAAGCGCAGGACGACCTGGCTGCTGCTCAAGGACACCGTCAATTCCTGCATGGAGTACCGCATCCTCGGGCTCGCCGCCGAGGCCGCCTTCTTCACCCTGCTGTCCGTGCCGCCGCTGCTGCTCAGCCTCATCGGACTGCTCGGCTACGTCGACGACTGGACCGGCGCCCACACCATCGCCAGCCTGGAGAACAACCTCCTCGACGCCTCCCGCACGGTCCTGTCCGACAAGGGTGTCAAGGAGATCGCGGAGCCGATCCTGCACGACGTGGTCCAGGGCGGCCGCCCCGACGTGATCTCCATCGGCTTCCTGTTCGCCCTGTGGTCGGGCTCCCGCGCGGTGAACGTCTTCATAGACACGATCACCGTGATGTACGGCCTCGACGGCGTCCGCGGCATCGTGAAGACGCGGATCGTCTCCTTCCTGCTCTTCATCGCCGCCCTGCTGATCGGATCGGTGGCGCTGCCGCTGATGGTGGCCGGGCCGGACGCGGTGGTCCGGATCGTGCCGTGGTCGGAGACGGTCGTGCAGGTCCTGTACTGGCCGGTGGTGATCGTCCTCTCCATCGTCTTCCTGACCACGCTGTACCACGTCTCCGTGCCGGTCCGCTCCCCGTGGATCGAGGACGTGCCCGGCGCCCTGGTCGCCCTCGCCATGTGGGTCCTCGGCAGCTTCCTGCTGCGGATCTACCTCACCCACACCATCGAGGGCGCCACGATCTACGGCTCGCTCGCCGCGTCCGTCGCCGTGCTGCTGTGGATCGGTGTGTCGGCCTTCGCGGTGCTGGTCGGCGCCGCCGTGAACGCCGCCATCGACCGGGTCTGGCCGGCCGCCGCGACGGCCGCCGCCCGCGCCGCCAACGAACGCCTGCGGGAGGCCCAGGTCGCCGAGTACGTCGCCCGTGCGACCGCGGCGGCGCGCGAGGGCGGGGCCGACGACCCCGACGACCCCGACATGCCGTCGGAGTTCCCGGAGCGGTGGTCGCGGTTCCTGCCGCCGGAGGACGTCACGGCGCGGCTGCGCGCGCACGTGAAGAGCAGCCATCCGCCGCACAAGCGGGAGGGATGAGAGCCGGAGGCGGGGCGGGTTCGCCGCGGGCCGCGGGCCCGGTGGGGGGCTGGTCGCGCAGTTCCTCCCCCAGCCTTCGGCCGGGGGGACCCCCAGCGCCCCTGAAGGGGCGCGTCTACCCTGAGGTCTGTGTACAGGGAACGGGCGTCCCGGCTGGCCGGTGCGGTCGTCTGGGTGAACGCCCCGGACGAGGGCGGCGCGGGACGGGTGCTGCCCGACGGGTGCATGGATCTGCTGTGGAACGAGGGGCGGCTGCTCGTCGCCGGGCCCGACACGTCCGCGTACGTCCCCGAGGGGGCCGTCGGCGCCTGGGCCGGCCTGCGCTTCGCTCCCGGGGCCGCGCCCGCCTTTCTCGGCCTGCCCGCCTACGAACTGCTCGACCAGCGCGTCGAGCTGAGCGAGCTCTGGCCCGCTTCGGACGTACGGAGGCTGCGGGACCGGGTTGCCCGCACCGCCGATCCCGGCCGCGCGCTGGAGGAGATCGCCCTCGAAGGCGCGGCGCCCGCCGACCCGGTGCTCGTGCGGCTCGTCCAAGCGCTGGACGCGGGGTGGCCGGTGGCCGCCGTCGCCGACGAACTGGCTCTGGGAGAACGCCAGTTGCACCGCCGCAGCCGGGCCGCCTTCGGCTACGGCCCCAAGACGCTGGCGAGGGTGCTGCGGATGCAGCGCGCCCTCGCGCTCGCCCGGGCCGGGGTGCCGCTCGCCGAGGCCGCCGTCCGGGCCGGGTACGCGGACCAGCCTCATCTCTCCCGCGAGGTGCGGGCGTTGGCGGGCGTGCCGGTGACCCGGCTAATGCGGTAGCGGGGCGAACAGGTCGACGCCGTTTCCGTCGGGGTCGTGCACCGTGGCGTACCGCTGGCCCCAGAAGGCGTCCCAGGGCTTGAGCTCGCCGTGGTACCCGGCGCCGACCAGGTCCTCGTACACCGCGTCCACCTCGGCGGGTGAGCCGCAGCGGAAGGCGAGCCCCACCCGGCCGCCCGCGGCCGGCGGCTGCCAGGCCGGGTGGAAGGAGCGGACGGTCTCCTCCGTGTCCAGGGCGAGGGTGAGGCCGCCCGGCAACTCGGCCTCGACATGGGGCTGTTCCTCGGCTCCGGGCGGGAAGTCCAGGCCGAGACGGCGGTAGAAGGCGAGGGACGCGGACAGGTCGGAGACGACCAGGCCGAGCACGGCGAATCGTGGAGTCATGCGGTCACCGTAGGCGGCCGGCCCGGCGCCGGTCTTGAACGGATCGGACCTGTGCCGTGCTTCCAGGGGCGCCCGGAAAACCCCGTGCCTGGGGAACAGCTGTGCGGCACGATGGGCCCATGATCCGTGCCGTGCGCACCCTGCCGCCGCTCCTGCTCGCGGTCGCCCTGCTCGCCGGCTGCGGCACCGAGAAGGCCGGGTCCGGTGCCTCGGGACCGCCCGCCGGCCCGGCCGAGCTCAGCGCCAGGGCCAAGGCCTTGGGCATCGCCCCCGAGCTGGTCTACGTCACCGACGCTCCCGGGTTCACCCTCGCCCGGCAGTCCGTCGGCGTGCAGGGCGACGACGGCTTCTCCGCCGCGTACACGGACAGCACCGGCGCCGTCATCCACCTCTACACCGACCGGCCGCAACACGCCGGGCACCACCGGTACGAGGTGGTGAAGAAGGAGTGCGTGGTGTGGCTGGAAGGCGAGGGCGAGGTCTCCGCGGCCGTCCTCGGTAAGGCCCTGCACGCGGTCCACCGGCCCGCCGCCGGCGAACTCGACGCCCTGCTGCCCACCCCCGACCCGGCCTTCACCGACGGCGAGCCGGTGCGACGCGGCGACCTGCCGACCAACGGGGACGGCGGACCTCCCGACAACACCGTGCCGACGCCCGGGCTCTGAGGGCGAATTCCGGGGTCCGGTCCACCCGTACGGACGTCCCGCTGCGCCGCACGGGCCCGCCAGTGACGTTTCTCCGGTGAACCCGCTCCGCCATTGGGGTGAGTAAAGGTCGCGCACGGAGATAGTCACGTGTGTATCTAGAGATGCTCTTGTCTTGGCAAAGGGCGTTGAGACGCGGAGGCCGTCCGAGCCGCCGCGCCACCCACAGGAGGAGCCGGATCTTGACTTACGGGAAGAAGCTGCGCGAGCAGATCGCCGGGCCGGGCACCACCCCGCTGATCGGCGTGTACGACATGTACTCGGCGTCGATCGCGGCCAAGCACTACGACGGGATGTTCGTCTCCGGCTTCGGCTTCGCCGCCTCGTACTACGGCCTGCCGGACATCGGATTCATCGCCTGGCCCGACATGGTGGCCTTCGTCCAGCGGCTGCGGGGCGCGTTCCCGCGCCATCATCTCCTCGTCGACATCGACGACGGGTACGTCGACCCCGAGGTCGCCTGCCACGTCGTGGAGGGCCTGGAGCGGATCGGTGCCTCCGGGGTGATCCTGGAGGACCAGAAGCGGCCCCGCCGCTGCGGGCACGCCGACGGCAAGCAGGTGCTGCCGCTGGAGGAGTACCTGGAGAAACTGGAGCGGGTCCTTCAGACCCGTCAGGACCTGGTCGTCGTGGCCCGTACGGACGCCACCGACGAGCACGACATCCTGCACCGCGCGGAGCGGCTCGCCGCCACGGACGCCGACGTGATCCTCGTGGACGGGGTGCGCAGCGAGGAGTGGATCCGCCGCATCCGCAAGGTCGTCGGCGACAAACCGCTGCTCTTCAACCAGATCGCGGGCGGCAAGTCGCCCCGGCTCTCGCTGACCGAGCTGGACGAGCTCGGTGTGGACATCGCGATCTACTCCACACCGTGTCTGTTCGCCGCGCACGAGGCGATGGACACGGCGCTCGGCGACCTGAAGGCGGCGGACGGCCGGCTGCCCCAGGTGGACGCGGACGGCGGGGTCGGCGTCAAGGTGTCCACGACGCTGCTGGAGCGCAACATCGCCCGTGAACGCCTCGACGAGCCCGAGCCCGAGCCCGAGCCCGAGGGCGTGGGCGTGTGACGGCTGCGGGGCCGGTGCTGCGGGCGGCCGCGGTGGCCGCCGTCGCGCTGCTGGCCGGGGCCGCGGCCCCGGCCCACGCGGGCGACAGCCTGATCACGGTGATCGACAACTCGCACGCGGACTCCATCCTCGAGGTGGACCGCACGGCGAACGTGCAGGCCGGCAGAGGCACGGCCGGCAGCGATCACGACGGCAGCGCCGTGGACGCCATCCAGGCGATGCTCGGCGAGCCCGTCACGCACGACGACTGAGCAGCGCACGCCGCAGGGTGCGGCAGCGCACCCCGGAGGGCGGCCGGACCGGGTCCGGCCGCCCTCGCCGGGCCGGGGTGCTCAGTCCTCGCCGAGGTCGGGGCGGCCGTTCTCGTCCAGTTCCACGTCCTCCTTGGGATCGTGCTCGTCGTGCGGGGCGGCCACCGTGGTGGTGTGCGGACGGGCCGGGGCGACCGTCCGGGTCGTGGCGTGGGCGGTGCCCAACGCGGTGGTCAGGGCGGCTGCGGTCAGAGCACCGGCCGCCGCGGTACGCGGGGTGAGTTTCATGCCCCCGAAACGATCTTGACGACGGAGCGGTCACCGTCGTACGGCCGAACGGGCCGGTGGGGCCGCCGTGCTCGCCCGCTCCACCAGCCGTGTCGACAGCTCCGTCCGGGTGCCCTCAGGGCGGTCCCCCTGCATCATCCGCACCAGCAGCCGCAGCGCCGTCGCCGCCATCTCCGCCAGCGGCTGGCGGACCGTGGTCAGGGCCGGAGCCGCCCACCGCGCCTCGGGCAGGTCGTCGAAACCGACCACGCTGATGTCGTCCGGCACCCGCAGCCCGCGTTCGGCCAGCGCCGAGTACGCCCCGAGCGCCATCCGGTCCGAGCAGGCGAACACGGCGGTCGGCGGCTCCGCCAGGTCGAGCAGTTCGTGCATACGGTGCCGGGCCGTGCCCTCGTCGAAGCCCGCGTGCCGGACGTACTCGCCGCGGTGGCGCAGTCCCGCCGAGGCGAGTGCCGAGCGGTAGCCGGCCACCCGGGCGCTGCCGCACATCTTGCGCCGGCTGCCGGCGATCACCGCGATCCGCTCGTGGCCGAGGGCGAGCAGGTGCTCGGTCGCGGTCACGCCCCCCTGCCAGTTCGCCGCCCCGACCGAGACCGTCCCCGACGGGGGCTCGTGGACGGGGTCGATCAGTACGTAAGGGATGCGGTGGTGGTCCAGCCAGGCGTACTGGGCCCGGGTCAGCTCGGCCAGGTTGAACAGGACGCCCGAGGAACCGCGTGCGGTGAGCTTGTCCAGCCAGTCGCGCTCCGGGCGGCCGGCCCGGGTCCGGGTCAGCCCTGCCGAGACGACGATCTCCAGACCGGCCTCGTACGCCGCCTCCTCCACCCCGTGCAGCACCGCGCCCGACCACGAACTGTCCAGCGAGTGCACGACCAGGTCGATCAGGGCGGGGGACTTCGTCGCGTCGAAGCGCGGCCTGCGGACGTAGCCGAGCCGTTCGAGTGCCTCGGTGACCCGGCGGCGGGTCTCGGGGGCCACGTCGTCCCGCCCGTTGACCACCTTCGAGGCGGTCGGTACGGAGACGCCCGCCTCGCGGGCCACCACCGCCAGGGTCGGACCGGCCGCCGCCATGCTCGTACTCCCGGTACGGACCATGGGGAACCCGCCTCTCCGGCCCGCCGTTGGGCCAACGAAAGTAACGAAAGTTGCGACCAACGCTGCTTCCGCGGTCTGCGTGCAAGCCGTGTAGTAAGCGCTTCCTACGATAGGTGCGCGTCCACACGACGTGAAGACCTGGGAAATCGCCGGATCGTTACGGACGTAACTTTCGAAACTTCGAACAAGTGGGAGGCCGGATTATTCGGGTATGCAGGTGACTCGGAAATCGGTGAAGTCCGCGGTGAAGGATGCGTCTACGAGGTCTACGGCGTGGATTGCCGCCATTGCGCCGGTGAAGCGGAGGTGCGGGCCGTGGTCGTCGGAGAGTCGGGCGAAGTCGAGGGGCGGGCCGACGGGGTGGCGGGAGCGGTCGGATCCGTACCAGAACCGGGCTTGAGCGCCGTGCACCGTGACGCCGAGGGTGAGGGGGGTGTCCGCGCCGACCTCGACGACCGCCGGTGTGCGGGTGTCCGACAGGTCGCGGGTGGTGAGGGCCAGGACGGTGCGGCCGGTGCCCTGCCACTGCTGGCCGCGCTGGGGTTCGCCCGGCGGTTCCGCCCAGGTGAGGTCCAGGGCGTGGTAGGCCGAGGTGTTGTACCAGAGGAGCAGGCCCGCGGACTGGGTGAAGGTGGTGGGGGTCGCCCGGAGGGTCACCTGGGCTTCTGCGTGGTGTTCGGTGATGCGGTGCGCGAGGAGCGTGTGGGACCAGAGGGAGTCGGGGCCGTGGTGGCCGCGGAGGAGGAGGTGGCCGGGGCGGGAGACGGGGTCGATCCTGGACGGGTCGGGTGAGGAGCGGAGGGTGTAGTAGTGCCTGTGCGCGGGCTGGTGGGGGCTGGTCGCGCCCACGCGGCGGTAGCCGCATGTCGGATGCGGCCCCGCGCCCCCTGGGGGGCGCTCGCCCTGACGTGTCTCGACAGCCACCGCCGGACGGACGTCCCCGTGCCGGAGTCTCGGCCAGCCGTCCGCGTCCCAGGTCACCGCCTGGATCGCGGTCTCCCGGCCGAGGGGGCACCTTGGGCCCTCCGGTGTGCTCAGTGGGCGTGCCGTCAGGTGACTCAGGTACCACTCGCCCTCCGGTGTCTCCACCAACTCCGCGTGTCCCGCCTTCTGCAGCGGCCACTCGGGGTCCTCCCGTGCGGTCAGCAGCGGTCGTTCGTCGAGTTCGTACGGGCCCGTGAGGTTCCGGCTCCGGGCCACCCGCACCCCGTGCTCGAAACCCGTCCCGCCCTCCGCGAGGACCAGGACGTACCAGCCGTCGTGCTTCAGCAGCTTCGGGCCCTCGATCAGACGGTCGTGCTGGAGGAGGAGGTGAGTGGTGCCGACGGGGGCGAGTGTCCTTCGGTCCAGTTCCGTGGCGACGATGCCCGCGAAGCGGTCGCCGCCGGGGCGGTGGTCGTTCTGGAGGTTGAGGAGCCAGACGCGGCCGTTCTCGTGGTACAGCGCGGGGTCGAAGCCGTGGCTCGGGACGCGGCGCGGTGGAGCCCAGGGGCCGCTCACCTCCGGGGCCGTACTGACGTAGGTGTCCTGGTCGAAGTAGGGGGTGCCGACCGAGCGGACGATCGAGTACACCACCCAGAAGCGCGCGCCGTCCCAGCTGAGGGAGGGTGCCCAGATGCCGCCCGAGTCGGGGACGCCGGCCAGGCTGCCCCCGGGGGCGGCGCCCTCGACATGGCCCGCGTACTCCCAGTGGGCCAGGTCGCGCGAACGGTGGATCGGGATCGTCGGGAACCACTCGAAGGAACTGTTCGCCACGTAGTACCAGTCGCCGGCGCGGACCAGGGACGGGTCGGGGGCGAAGCCGCGGATCACCGGGTTGTGCAGGACGGTCACTTGAGCGCTCCCAGGGTGACGCCGGTACGCCAGTAGCGGCGCATCGCGATCATCATGATCGCCATCGGGACGATGGACAGGAGCGCGCCCGTGAGGACCAGGCCGGTCAGGTCCACACCCGACTCCAGGCGTTTGCCGGACCAGTTGTACAGGCCCAGGTTCAGGGTCCAGTTCTGTTCGCCGCGCAGCACCGTGAGGGGGAGGAAGAACGCGTTCCAGGTGTTGACGAAGGCCAGCAGGAAGACCGTCGCGCCGCCGGTCGTCATCATGCGCAGGACGATGGCGAAGAAGATGCGCACCTCGCCCGCTCCGTCGAGGCGGGCCGCCTCGAGGAGTTCGTACGGGACCGTCGCCTCGGTGTAGACCTTCGCCAGGTAGACGCTGAACGGGTTGATCAGACAGGGGATCAGCATCGCCCAGGGGGTGTCCACCAGGCCGATCTTCGAGAACAGCAGGTACAGCGGAAGGGTGAGCAGGGCGATCGGCACCAGGAAGGAGCCGACCACGCAGGCGAAGACGAGGCCGTGGCCCGGGAACCGGAAGCGGGCCAGTCCGTAGCCGGTGGCGAGGGCGATCAGGGTGCCGCCGAGGGAGCCGACTCCCGCGTAGAGGAAGGAGTTGGCCGTCCAGCGCAGGAAGATGCCGTCCTCGTAGGTGAACAGCTGGTGCAGGTTGCTCCAGAGGTGCCAGCCCGAGAACCAGAGCCCGTTGCTCTGGTAGAGGGCGGTGCGGTCCTTCGTCGCGGCGACCAGCAGCCACCAGACCGGGAAGAGGCTGTAGGCGCTCGCGAGGACCAGGCCGACGAGGAGGAAGCGCTGACCGCCTCGGGAACGGGTCGCGGGATCCGGCTTGTTGATGCGCCGCACCGGGTTCGTCCGCTGCCGTTCCTCGGTGAGTGCCATCAGTCGGCCTCCTTGGCGGTGAGCCGGTAGAAGAGGAAGGAGGCGACGCCGAGGATCAGCGCGAGCAGGACCGACAGGGCCGCCGCGTAGTGGTAGTTGCCCGCGTTGAAGGCCTGGTTGTAGATCACCATGATCGGGGTGAAGCTGTCGCTCACCGTCTGGGGCGTGACGTTGCGGAACAGGGCGGGCTCGTTGAAGATCTGGAGCATCTGGATGATCGACAGCATGCCGGTGAGGACCAGCGCGCCCCGGACGTGGGGGACCTTGATGCTCAGGGCGATCCGGGGCTCGGAGGCGCCGTCCAGCCGGGCCGCCTCGAAGAGCTCGCGCGGCACGCCCTGGAGCGCCGTGTAGATGATGACCATGTTGTAGCCGATGCCGTGCCAGGTGAGCAGGTTGCCGATGGACGGCCACACCATCGACGGCGCGAAGAAGTTCCAGGTGAGTCCGAACGCCTTGCCCAGCGGGGTGAGGGGGCCGACGTCGGGGCTGTAGAGGTTGATCCAGACGATTGCCGCGACCACACCGGGGATCATGTACGGCACCAGCAGCAGCACCCGGAAGCGGCCGGCCACCCGGGACGTCAGGGCGTCCAGGAAGAGCGCCAGGAGCAGGCTGATCAGGAGCATGACCGGGATCTGCACGCAGGCGAACAGCAGGACGCGCAAGACCGAGTCGAGGAACGCCGGGTCGGTGAGGCCCTGCCGGTAGTTGGCGAGGCCGGAGAACTCGTCCGTGGTGCCGCCGAGGCCCAGTCCGGAGGAGTGCGAGCGGTAGAGGGACTCGTAGACCGCGTAGCCGATCGGGACCAGGTAGAGGAAGACGAAGCCGAGCTGGAAGGGCACCGTGAAGGCGGCGCCCTTCCAGCGCTGGGAGCGGACCATCCGTGCCGCCTCAGCCCTTGACGCTGATGCCGCGGGACTTCAGGTCGTCGACCGTCCACTGCTGCATGTGGGCGAGGAGGTCGGTGACCTTCTGCTGCTTGCTGACCACCTTCGCCCAGCCGCTCTGCAACTCGGTGAACATGGCGGTCCAGTCGGGGCCGAAGGTCCAGTCCGTGGTGACCGTGTCCAGACTGTCGGTGACGACCTTCTTCGCCGGTTCGTAGTGGGAACCGAGGAGCTTCTGGGAGATCGCCTCGTCGACGTAGGCGCCGCTGTCGGCCAGTGCGGGCATCACGCCGTTGCCGGTGGTCGGGCTGGCCATCGTCTTCACCGCGCCGGTGTTCGTGGACATCCACAACGCGGCCTCGGCGGCCTGCTGCTGGTGGGTGCACTGCTTGGTGACGAGGGTGACGCTGCCGGTGAGGTTGGTGCCGGCCGGGGTCCTGGCGGTCTCGCCGGTGAAGGCCGGCCAGGGGGAGAGGGCCCACTTGCCGAAGGACTTGGTGAAGTTCTGCACCATGCCGGCCATCTGCCAGGTGGAGATCTGCCGGGTCGCGGTACCGCCGTCGTCGTAGTTGCGCTGGACGGCCGCGTAGTCGGCGAACGACAGCTTGGAGTCGAGGTCGTTGTCGATGACCTGCTGGACCACGGCGGCGGCCTTCAGGGTGCCCGGGTCCTGGAAGTCCACCTTCCAGGAGTCGCCGTCGATCGCGTACCAGTGGGCGCCCGCCTGCATGGCGAGGACTTCGAGCAGGTGGCCGGGGCCGCCGCACAGCCCGCCGGGTCGGTCTCCGTGGTCTCCAAGGGCGCCGACCCCAGCGGCAACGGCGACTCCACCCAGGCCTTCCGGGACGCCATTTCCGCAGCCCAGGGCGGCACGGTGTGGATCCCGCCGGGCGACTACAGGCTGACGTCCTCCCTCAGCGGCGTACAGAACGTGACCCTGCAGGGCGCGGGCAGCTGGTACTCGGTGGTGCACACCTCACGGTTCATCGACCAGTCGAGCTCCTCCGGAAGCGTCCACATCAAGGACTTCGCGGTGTTCGGGGAGGTCACCGAACGCGTCGACTCCAACCCGGACAACTTCGTCAACGGGTCCCTGGGGCCGAACAGCTCGGTGTCCGGTATGTGGATCCAGCACCTCAAGTGCGGATTCTGGCTGACGGGCGACAACGACAACCTGGTCGTCGAGAACAACCGCGTCCTCGACACCACCGCCGACGGCCTCAACCTCAACGGCACCGCCCACGGCGTCCAGGTCCGCAACAACTTCCTGCGCAACCAGGGCGACGACGCGCTCGCCATGTGGTCGCTGTACTCGCCCGACACCGACTCCGCCTTCACGAACAACACCGTCTCCCAGCCGAACCTCGCCAACGGCATCGCGATCTACGGCGGCACGGACATCACCGTCAGGAACAACCTGGTCTCCGACACCAACGCCCTCGGCAGCGGCATCGCCATCTCCAACCAGAAGTTCCTCGACCCGTTCAGCCCACTGGCCGGCAGCATCACGGTCGACGGCAACACCCTCGTCCGCACGGGCGCGATGAACCCCAACTGGAACCACCCCATGGGCGCGCTGCGCGTCGACTCCTACGACAGCGCCGTCAACGCCACCGTCGACATCACCAACACCACGATCACCGACAGTCCGTACAGCGCCTTCGAGTTCGTCTCCGGCGGCGGGCAGGGCTACCCGGTCCGGAACGTCACCGTGGCCGGGGCGACCGTCCGCAACACCGGTACGGTGGTGGTCCAGGCCGAGGCCCAGGGTGCCGCGACCTTCCGCGACGTGACGGCCACCGGCGTCGGCGCGGCCGGTGTCTACAACTGCCCCTACCCGGCCGGTTCCGGGACCTTCGGGCTCACCGACGGCGGCGGCAACTCCGGCTGGCCCGGCACCTGGTCGGACTGCTCGACCTGGCCGACGCCCGGACAGGGCAACCCCGACCCGGACCCGGCCCGCAACCTCGCCAAGGGCCACCCCGCGACGGCCACCGGCTCGCAGGACGTCTACACCCCCGGCAAGGCGGTCGACGGCGACGCGAACAGCTACTGGGAGTCGACCAACCACGCCTTCCCGCAGTCACTGACCGTCGACCTCGGCTCCTCCTACGCGGTCCGCCGGCTGGTCCTGAAACTCCCCCCGCAGGCCGCCTGGAACGCGCGTACCCAGACCGTCACCGTGCTCGGCAGTACCGACGGCTCGACCTACTCGACCGTGGTGGGCGCGACGGGCTACCGCTTCGACCCGGCGACCGGCAACACCGTCACCGTGGCCCTGCCGGGCACCACCGCCCTGCGCTGGCTCCGACTGACCGTCAGCGCCAACGACGGCTGGCCCGCCGGCCAGTTCAGCGAGGTGGAGGCGTACCTGACCGCGTGACCGCCGCCTTTCCGGGAACCCCGCGCCCGGCCGCCCGGACCTGCTCGCGCACTCGGGTCCGCCGTTCGGCCGAGCGCGGGGCGACCCGGGTGGCACAACCCCGGCCCGCGCGTCCCCGCAACGCTGTGGACACCTGCGGCCGCGGTGTCACAGATCGAGCACCAGGCGCTCACCCCGGCACCGCGAGACACAGATCAGCATCGTCTCCCCGGCCGCCCGCTCCTGCTCGGTGAGCACCGAGTCCCGGTGGTCCGGGGTGCCTTCGAGGACGTCCGTCTCACAGGTGCCGCAGGTGCCCTCGGTGCAGGAGAAGAGCACCTCGACGCCGGCGCCCCGGACGGTGTCGAGCACCGAGACACCCGGCAGCACGGTGACGCTACGACCGCTCTGCGCGAGGACGACCTCGAACTCCCGCTCCTCACCCGCCACCTGCTCCTTCGGCCGGAACCGCTCGACCCGCAGCACGCTGGCCGGGCAGCGCTCCTCCACCGCGTCCAGCAGCGGCCCAGGGCCGCAGCAGTACACGAGGGTGTCTTCCGGAACGTCGTCCAGCACCGCGCCGAGGTCGAGCAGTCCGGTCTCGTCCTGCGGGGCGACGGTGACCCGGGTGTCGCCGTACCGGGCCAACTCCCCGGTGAACGCCATGGACTGGCGTGTCCTGCCGCCGTACAGCAGCGTCCACTCGGCGCCCGCGGCCTCGGCGGCGGCGAGCATCGGCAGGATCGGGGTGATGCCGATGCCGCCCGCGACGAACCGGTAGCGCGGCGCCGGCTCGAGCCGGAAGTGGTTGCGGGGCCCGCGCACCCACACCTTGTCGCCGACGCGCAACTGCTCGTGGACGAAGGCGGACCCGCCCCGCCCGTCCGGTTCCCGCAGTACCGCGATCCGCCACCCGGTACGGTCACCGGGATCCCCGCAGAGCGAGAACTGCCGCTCCAGATCCGGCCCGAGGACCACGTCGAGATGCGCTCCCGCCTCCCAGCCGGGAAGGTTCTCGCCAAGAGGGTGCCGAAGGGTGAGGGCGACGACGCCGTCCGCCGCCGACGCCCTTTCGCTGACGACGAGTTCGGCTTCGTACAGGCTCATGCGGTGCGCTCCGGGGGCTGGTGTCCTTCGGGGTGGCCGAGCATCCACTCCCACATCTCGACCGGGTCCTGGGCGGTGTGCTCGGCCCCGCAGTGACAGGTGCCGTGCAGCACGTCGGTGCCCGGCAGCCAGTCGATGCGGTAGACCTCGCCGGTCGGCGTGCTCACAGGACCTTCTCCACGGGCTTGTCGCCCTCCTCGACCAGCCGGGCGAGGATGCGGCGGGCGGCGAGGCCGCCGGTGTCGATGTTGATGCTCAGCTCCTGGTAGCCGGCGCGCTCCGAACCCAGCGTCCGCTGAAGGAGGTTGAGGGCGTCCACGTCCTGCATGACCACCGTGTGGTTGTTGCCGCGCAGGAACTCGGTGACCTCGGCGTCGTCGGTCGCCCAGTCCCGGGAGACCATCCAGAAGTCGTACACCTTGCCGTCCGCGGACGGGGTGATCGCGTAGGTGATCTCGGTGTGGAAGCCGTTCGGGTCGCTGCCGTCGGCCTCCGGCACCACGCCGACCGGGGCGATCCGGCTGTGCAGCAGGTACAGGCACGGCGCGTGGTACTCGATGTCCTGCCAGCGCGTGATCCGGCCCTTGATCCCCGTCGAACGGGCGTAGAACGGAGGGCACTCGGCGTCGTCCATGTGCCGGCTGACCCGTACGATCCCGGCACCCTCGTCGACCTCGGTGGTGATCGGCGTCTCGGCGACCTCGGGGGTTCCTATGTAACCGCCGTGCAGATAGGTCTCGTGGGAGAGGTCGAGGAGGTTGTCGACGAGCAGGCCGTAGTCGGCGTCGATCGGCTCCATGCCGCGGACGGTCGTCCAGCCGGGGGAGTCGAGGTGACGGGCGCGCGGGATGGTGTCCGCGTCGGCGAGCGCCGGGTCGCCGATCCACACCCACACCAGCGAGTCCTGCTCGACCACCGGGTAGGAGGCGACCCTTGCGGTGCGCGGGATGCGCTTCTGCCCCGGCACGTACACGCACGCGCCGGTCCGGTCGTAGGTGAACCCGTGGTACCCGCACACGATCCGGTCACCGTCGAGTCCGCTCTCCGACAGCGGGTAACGCCGGTGCACGCAGCGGTCGCTGAGGGCCACCGGCGTGCCGTCCTCCTCGGCCCGGTAGAACACGAGCGGCTCCCCGAGAATCGTCCGCCCGAACAACTCCCGCCCGACCTCGTGACTGTAGGCGGCGACGTACCACTGGTTCCTGGCGAAGGCGGTGATGTGCGGCATGGCTGCGGCTCCCGTCGTTGGGTGGTGGCGACATCGTCCGGAAGGGCGTCACTGCGCCGCAATACCTCTTCCGCCTCACGGAAGCAGATAGGTAAAAGGCCTGTTCAGGGTATGTAGTCCCCCGTGGGGTTGAGTCGGGATGAGCTCGGGCCAACACGCGGCACTGTGTCTGCATCGCTGGGCTGCGTGTCCGCTCCAGGGCTGTCGACTTACGAAGTTGATCCCAATTAGGGCTCTCGTGGTGATTAAGACCGTGTCCTACGTGGTGAGGCGGACGAGTCGTTTGTAGCAGCAGATGGCGGCGGCGAGGCCGAGAAAGGCCAGGTAGTTGCGGGGATTGCGTTCGTAGCGTGGGCTGAGTCGACGGTAGCCGGACAGCCACGACATGGTGCGTTCGATCACCCACCTGCGGCGGCCCAATCGTTCGCTGGACTCGATGCCTTTGCGTGCGATCCGGACTCCGATGCGTTTGCCGCGTAACCATTTCCGCAGGTCGGTGCGGTCGTAAGCTTTGTCCGCGTGGAGGCGCTGGGGCTTGAAGTGGCGGCCGCGGTGGGGGTCGTGTCTCGTTTGGTGACCCTCGACCATGGGCTTCAGCCCTTCGCTGTCGTGGGTGTTGCCGGCCGAGACGCCGACGAGAAGAGGCAGTCCGTTCGCGTCCGACAGGACGTGCATCTTGGAACTCGGCTTACCGCGGTCCACGGGGCTCGGACCTGTGTGTTCGCCCCCTTTTTAGCGCGGACATGGGCGGTGTCGAGGACGACGCGGGTGACGTCGAGGAGGCCGGCGTCGTCGAGCCGGTGCAGCACTGCCTCGTGGAGGCGGCCCCAGACGCCGGCTCTCGACCAGATCAGGAAGCGGCGGTGAGCCGTCGACTTCGATATGCCGAAGCAGGGCGGCAGATGGCGCCAGGCGCAGCCACTGGCCAGGACGTAGATGATGGCCGCGAACAGCGTCTCATCAGGGGTGTCCTGCGTTCCGCCGCCTTGCGGCCGCACCCTCGACGGCGGGATCAACGGCTTCGCGATCTCCCACAGCCCGTCCGGAACAATCCAGCTCCATGTACCCCGCCCCATGACCAAACCAACGACCGCCTCACCACGTAGGACACGGTCTACTGATCTTTTCGTAAGTTCGGTGGGTGTGGTGGGTGGATGGTCAGGCCGGTGTGGGCGAGGAATGACCAGGGCAGTTGTGGGTTGGTGTTG
>NZ_JBEYFC010000092.1:0-23900 GCF_040634175.1 Streptomyces sp. NPDC007162 | reverse complement strand
GCCGCCGTCCTCGCCCGACAGGCACGCGAACGGCTCCTCGCCCGGCTCTCGATCGCAGACCGGGACGCGGACGCCGCCCGGATCATCCGCGAGCGAGCCCTCGACCAGGCCGTCACCCTGATTCTCCGCGCAGAGGCCATGACGCCCTCGAAGCGCACCAAGTGGCGAGGCCGGCGCCTCACCCGCCGCCTGCACCAGGCCCTGGAGCAGGCTGACGTCGACCGCGACGAACACCAAGACGAGCTGCTGCTGCGCAAGCTCGCCACCCGCCAACAGGCCACTACCCTGGCCTCCAAGCCACTGCCCGCGCGCTGGCCCGATACCGCCGCGCTCACGAGCGGCGGCTCCGCGACGGCCCGCCCGCGGGCCACGGCAGAAGAACGGGCAGAGACTCCGGGCCGCCCGCCCACCAAGGTCGCGGGCGATGACACCGCCGACCGGGCAGGCCGCCCTCAGCCCGAAAACCGCCCGCAACAGCCCGCCCGCACCACCGTCAGCCCGGAACCAGAACCGGGCGAGGGGCCACCGGGCAACGATCCAGGCACGGCCTCGCAGGCGGAGTCGAATCGCCCGGGCTCCAAACCGCGTGCGACACGGGCCCTCCTCAATAAATACGCCCAGGACCTCTACCTCGAGCACGGACGTCTCTCCCGTGACCTGCTGGAGGAAGCCGTGCGCAAGGACGGCTACAGCGTGGCCAGCGACACCGCCGGAGAGGTGGTCCGCACCGTCAAAGCCGAGCTGCCGACCGCGCCCGCCGGCACCCCGCGCTGAGACGCCACCCAACATCCGAGGAAGACCGCCCAATGCACGACTCTCACCTCGAACTACACAACACCCAAAGGGAGATCACCACGCCCACGTCGACGGCAGCAAGCAATGGCGATGGACCGTCCAAGGGCCGGTCCATCGCAGACTCCTCCGCCCCGGGGGTGGCGGAGGAGAGGCTCCGGCGCGAGGGCGCGCCGGAGCAGGAGGGGATGGGCGAAGACTCTGTCGCCGAAGAGCAGCCAGTCGTCGTACGCGCTGCCGACGAAGCCGTGCTCCACCGTGTCGCCCGTCGCCGAGAACGTGACGACGAGCGCCGCGAAAAGCGCGTCGACGTGCGATACAGCGTCGACGAGAAGTCCAAGATCCTCACCAAGGCCAAGACGTTGGGCATCACCGGCGCGCACCTGGTCGGCGCGGTCGTCATGGCCTTCGTCAACGGCGAGGCACACCTGCCGGACCAGCGCACGGTCTACGACGACGTGATCGACGAGTTCGCCGCCCTGCGCACCCAGATCGCCCGGATCGGCACCAACGTCAACCAGATCGCCCGCCGCCTCAACTCCGACGGCGATCCACACCCTGTGGACGCCGCCATCCTGGAGCGGGCCGAACGCCTCCTGTCCACTGCCCAGGACGCGGTGAAGACCGTGGACGAGGCCGCCTTCCGGGCCGCCGGGCAGAAGTCAGGCCGGGCATGATCGCGAACATCGTCAAACCGGGCAGCAAGACCCGGGGCGTGCTGATCTACCTCTTCGGGCCGGGCAAGGCGACCGTGCACACCGACCAGCACATCGTCGCCTCCTGGGACGGCTTCGCCCCAGACCCCGGCCCCGAAGACAGCCCCGGTCACAAGGAGCAGATGGACCAGCTCGTCAAAGCCCTCGACCTGCGGGTCAAGCAGGCCGGCGAACAGGCCCCCGCCGGGCACGTGTGGCACTGCTCGCTCCGCGCCGCACCTGAGGACCGCACACTGACCGACGCCGAGTGGGCCACCATCGCCCGCCGCGTCCTGCACGCCTCCGGCATCGCCCCAGACGGTGATCCGGACGGCTGCCGCTGGATCGCCGTACGCCACGCAGATGACCACATCCACATCGTCGCCACCAAGATGCGCGGGGACCTGCGCCCGCCGCGCAACTGGAACGACTACCACCGCGCCATGACAGAACTCGCCCAGATCGAGACCGACTTCGGCCTCCACCAGGTCAACCGCGACCGTGACACCTGGCCCGCCACCAAGCGCCCCACCCGGGCTGAGACGGAGAAGGCCGCCCGCAACGGGCGCGACCGGCCCGTGCGCGAGCAGCTGCGCCTCATGGTGCGCACCGCGCTCTCCCACGCTCACAGCGTGGAGGAGTTCCTCAACCTGCTCGCCGACGCGGGCCTGCAGGTCGAAACCCGCACCCTGCCCTCCGGCGACCTCAAGGGCTACAAGGTAGCCCTCCCTGACGACACCAACACCGACTTCGAGCCCATCTGGTACTCCGGCTCCAGTCTCGCCACCGACCTGTCCCTACCCAAGATCCAAGAACGCCTCGCCGCCACCGAACCCGCCGCCCCACAGCCAGCAGGCCGGCCCCGGCCGAACCCATGGCACCAGGCCACCGCCAGCATCGACCGCATCCCCCACCGCCTCGCCCAGGACGACCCGGCGGCAGCCTCGGCACACCTGGTGGCATTCGGCGAGATCCTCTACGCCCTGCCCGCCCTCGCCCCCGCTCACCTCCGCGCCGAGTTGCGCCAAGCGGCCTACTCGTTCGAGTACGCGGTCAACACCCGTGCCCGCGTGGACCACCGGCATGCCCGCGCGCTACGCGGCGCCCTGAAGACCATGCGCTCCCACCCCGCCGACGACAGCCTCGTGGC
Source organism: Streptomyces sp. NPDC007162 (assembly GCF_040634175.1). NCBI lineage: Bacteria > Bacillati > Actinomycetota > Actinomycetes > Kitasatosporales > Streptomycetaceae > Streptomyces > Streptomyces sp. NPDC007162. The sequence goes on along the minus strand of NZ_JBEYFC010000092.1, from coordinate 21,263 downwards.
CATGCTCGTGGACGCCGCCATCCTCGTGGTCATCGCCGTGCGCCGCAGGAGCGCTCTGCAGCAGCACGACCAGCAGGTGGCCGCAGCCCAGCAAACCCTGCTCCACCTCCAAGCCGCGTACGAGCAGGCCGCACCGGTCCCGCTGACTCGGTTCGCCGGACGAAAGCCGTCGGCCGACGTCACGCGCCGATACGCCGAGCACTTGCGCAAGGCCGTGCCCGCCAACGCCGAGCAGGTCATCGGCGAGACCGCCTGGGACGCACTGGCGGCCGTGCTCGCGGACGCCGAGCGCGCGGGCCACGACCCCGCCATCCTGCTCCAACAAGCGGCAGGGCAACGCCGGCTGGACGATGCCTACTCCCCGGCGGAAGTCCTCACCTGGCGCATCCAGCGCCTCAGTGAACGCCACCCACCCAGCCCCCGCGCCCGTGCCGCACAAGCTCGCAGCACCACTGCTGGCGCCCGCACCACCCCGAGGACCGCCGAGCAGCCCCCGCCGGCTGTCACACCGCCAACGTCCCGGCCGCTCCAGTCACGGTGACCACTCGGTCGAGCAAACAGGGGTCTTCGGCGCCTATACCGGAGACCCCTGACGCATCACTCGAAGAACCGGTTCCCGATCGGGAAACGTCTGACGGGTCCGACCAGTCAATGGTCGGCCCCGTCAGCTGTCTTCGTTCAAAGGCTTCCCTGCCCGTCAGCCGGATCCGGCGGCCTGTGCTCGTTCCGCAGCAAGTAGACGGTCGAGGTTGTCCCGCGCGCTGTCGAGCGCAGTGAGGATCCGCGTACAGGTCTGCTCGAAGTGGGAGTCGACCTCGATACCGAGGTCATGCCGCAGTGCGACCCTCAACAGATAGACACCATCGGACAGCGGACCGCTGAACCATTCCTTGGCCCGCTGGTACGCCTCGTCGAGGTCTCGGCTGCCCGGCAGCTGTTTCACAACTGTGTACCCGACACCGAGCGACCTGTTGAGCGTCGAGGCGACCTCCAGGACACTCTTCGCCAGCGCCATCTGGGCCTGGGAGTACTGGTCGGCCCAGGCTTCCTTGGCGGCGTCGAGAAGCGCCGGATCGACACTTTCGCCGCGTCCGGACGCTAGGACAGCGTCTCGGGCGGCAACCCGGTAAGCGCGAGCCGTGGTGTTGAGACGGGCATAGAGATCGCGCTTCGCCTGCAGCGCTCGCTCATCACGCTCGTGTTCCCGATCACGATCGGCACGCCGGTTCTGCTCCGCTGCTTCGGCGCGGCTTGCACGCTGGCTGAGTACCGCCCCACCCAGTGTCCCGCCCAACGTCCCTCCGACGCTGATGAGCGCGACCGCAAGCGTCGTCACATCCACAGAAACCCCCAACTCGTCTATATCGCAAGCCCTCGACTAATGAGGGGAGACGGTCCAGACAGCCCCGGCATGGCCCGTGTTCTCTACTCTCGATACATGGAGCCAGTCCCAATCTGCGCATTGGCGCGGCAGTTGGTCTGGGCTCACTGACGTATCTCTTCCTCTATAGCGCGAGCGATCTCCGGCCAGGGCGCGCGCAGGGCGCTGAAGAGCGACCAGTAGCCGTACATCTCCCGGACCAGAGCTCCGACGCCCAGGCATGCGGCGTCTCGGTCGATTGCTCCTATGACCCGCCGGGTGATTCCTCCCGCTCCTCGGGCTGCTGGGGTGATCCCGTGTCCGAGAAGGAGTGTGGCCGTACGGACGGCGTCCAATGTGGTTGGCGGTGCGGCCGTGGCGAAGCTGCCGTAGATCAATTGGTTCCAGCCCTCCTGGGAGCGAGCCCACGCCAGACGTTCCAGTCCACTGCCTAGGTCTACGGCCAAGCGATCTGGGTGCTCGGTGTTCCACAGGAGGACGATGTCGCCAAGGGTGCGGTCCAGGTGACGGAAGCGCAGCGTGATGCCCTCGACCTGTCGTCGGCGCCATGAGGACAGCTTGCCGTGGATGCTCAGATGCCGGGCATGGAAACCAAGTCGGGAGAGGACCGTCAGCCATCCGTCGAGAATGGCGCCGTACTCGTCCAGGTCACCTACGCGTTGAACCCGGGAGATGTTGACGAAGGAGGTCAGGAAGCCTTCATTCAGTTGGCCTGCGGCGTCGCGCTGGCCCGTAAAGCGGACGACCGGCTGAGGAAGAAAGCCGCTTCGGTGCGTGCGAAGTTGGCCGTCCTTGAGGAGTGGGTCGAGCGCTTGGACCGCAGAGATGGTGAGTTCGGTCTCCCGGCCCCAGCGGAGGGGGAGGCAGGCGTCACGTGCGACGCCTACCTGGGCGAAGCCCGTCTCCAGGGAGCCCAGCAGCTCTCGCCATGAGGGCGGCCTGCGCGGTGGCCTGTACAGGGTGCCGCGATGCAGGTGGCGGACCTCGATGTGACGGTCGTCGGCCGTGAACTCCCAGTGCTGTCCTAATGCGGCACGCAGCGTGCTCGGTATGCGCTGGGCCAGGTCCTCCCCGACCGTGCGGCTCTCATGAATCAGCACGGTCGAGCCGCCATCGCCTGGAAGTGGCGTGCCGGGTCGAAGCGTTGCATCCCCATGTCCTGGACGCGGCGGTGGTCGAGGGGTTCTGCCCGCGCGATCGCATCGGCGAGCCTCCGCGCCGCCGTCTCGTCGTCCTCTCGCGGGTCGACGACGGCGACCGCGCCCGTCTCGCTGCACAGGGCGGCGTGAGCACATGTCCCCTCCCGCCAGGTGAGTGCGGCCATGGGGGTGCCGGCCCGGAGGGACTCGCCGAAGACGGCGGCGCCGGCTTCGACGTAGGCACGGGCGTATGTGTAGACGAAGACGGACGCCTCGGCGATCGCGGCGGTCTTGTCGGGGCCGCCGAGTTCCCCGATCCACTTCACATGTTCGGCTGTGAGGAGGCGCTCGTGGCGACGCACGTACTCCTTGTCGAAGACGGGGCCGACCAGCCGGATTCGACGACCGAGGATCTGTGCCGCCCGGACTGCGATATGCGGGACCTTCTCCTCGTCGATCCGGCCGAGCCAAACGAGGTCGGTACCGGCGGTGGCGGGCGGCTCCTCCTCGCGGAGACCGAGGTGAACGGCGAGCTCGGGGATCGGCTGGTGGTCGGCGTAGCGCTCGGTCATCTCGGGTGAGTAGCAGTAGAGCCGCGACCGTCGGCCGTCGAAGGCGGTGGTGGTGTGCCGGAAGACCGGCGAGTGCTGGAACGTGGCAACGTCGCAGTCCAGCTCGTTCCACGTGCGGGTCCAGGTCGGGAGCGACGGGTATTCGTGGCCTACGACCAGGAGGTCGTACCCGCTGTCGCGCAGCTCTCGCTCGGCGAGCGTTCCGGGAGTGATGTCCTCCAGGCGGACCGGCTTGCGGACCCAGTCGTGCTCCAGGTCCGTGAGCCAGCCCGGCCCGAGGAGGTGTACGTCGGCGCCTGCGGCCCGGGCGCCTGTGGCGACCGCCCACAGCCATCGTTCGATTCCGCCGTAACCGGCGGGTGGAAAGGCGTAGCTACCAGGGAAGTCGCAGACGCCGACGAGCACTATGCCTCCGGTGTTCCGTCCGCCGAGATCTGGCGGAAGCCGAGGTACGGGACGAGGGATTCGGGCAGGAGGATGGAGCCGTCCTGCTGCTGGCACTGCTCAAGGAGAGCGGCCAGGGTGCGGCCGACGGGCAGGCCGGAGCCGTTGAGCGTGGCGACGAGCTTGGGCTTGCCGTCCTCGCCACGGGTCCGGATGTTCGCCCGGCGGGCCTGGAAGGTGCCGAAGTTGGAGACCGAGGAGATCTCGCGGTACGTGTTCTGGCTCGGGATCCAGACTTCGATGTCGTAGGTGAGCTGGGCGGAGAAGCCCGTGTCGCCGGCGGCCAGTTTGATGACGCGGTAGGCGAGGCCGAGTTCCTTCAGGCATGCCTCGGCGTGGCCGATCATCCTCTCCAGTTCGGCGTCGGCGTCGGCTGGGTCGACGATGCGGACGATTTCGACCTTGGCGAACTGGTGCTGGCGGATCAGACCGCGGGTGTCGCGGCCGTACGAGCCCGCCTCGGACCGGAAGCACGGAGTGTGCGCGGTGAGGGCGAGCGGCAGCTCCGCCGGTGGGATGATCTCGTCGGCGTAGAGGTTGGTCAGCGGGACCTCTGCCGTCGGGATGAGGAACAGTTCACGGTCGGCGACGCCGGTCTTGAACAGGTCCTCCTCGAACTTCGGGAGCTGGCCGGTACCGGTCATGGTCTTGCGGCTGACCAGGTAGGGGACCGCGTACTCGACATAGCCGTGCCGGCGTGTGTGGAGGTCAAGGAAGAGCGTTGCCAGGGCGCGCTCCAGGGCGGCACCGGCACCGCGGGAGACCGCGAAGCGCGGGCCGGACAGCTTCGTCGCCCTGCCGAAGTCGAGGATGCCGGTGGCCTCGCCGAGGTCGACGTGGTCCTTCGGCTCGAACGGGAAGGCGGGGGGCGTGCCGACGCGCCGGATCTCGACGGCGAACTCCTCGGAGTCGCCGTCGGGGGCCGAGTCGTCCGGCAGGTTCGGGATGGTCAGGAGCAGGTCGCGGAGCTGGGCCTCGATCTGCTCCTGGCCGGCGTCGATCTCGCGGATCTGGTCCTTCAGCTCGCGGGCGCGCTCTTTGAGTTTGGTGATGTCGCCGCCTTGCTTGGCCGTCTGCTGGACCTCGCTCGCCACTCGCTTGGACCCTGCCCGCAGCTCGTCGGCCGAGCGGATGTTCTGGTTGCGCCGAGAGTAGAGGGACTCCAGCTCGGACAGGTCCAGGGTGTAGCCGCGACGAGCGAGCCGACGAACCGCTTCGGCACCCATGTCGATCAGGGCGCGGGCATCATGCATGAGGTAGATCCTTCTGATCCTGCGGGTGGGATGGGAATGCGGAATCGACGGTAGCAATCGCCGAACCGTTCCCGTTCCGGAATATCCTCCTGCAGTCGTCAGTATCGGTGGCACGGCCCCGGCCGCCGGTTTCGAGGTCGTTCATCAGCGTCCCGATGAACCCCGGCAGCTCCTCGTCACGGATGGCGACGGGGTCGACATACGGGGCCTCGGGGAAGAACAGGGGCATGTTCTGGCCCGAGGTCCGTGCGCGGTGCCAGAGAAGTACGGAGACCAGCAGGCCGTGGGCCACGAGCACGCGAGGGCCGGGATGCTCCAAGGCCGCGAGGACCCCCGTGAGCATCCTGTGAATCCCTTCGCTCTGTGACTCGGTGCCGCCAGGCGGTCGCTCGTCAGGGCCGTGTCCGTCCAGCCAGCCGGCGTATTGGAGGAATGGGTTTCCTTCGAATTCTCCGTAGTCGAGCTCGTTCAGCTGGGGCGCGATGATCAGTTCTGGCCCGGGAACACCCATCAACAGGTTCGCTGTCTGCTGGGCGCGAGGGAATTCGCTGGCCACCCACGTTCGCACGCTGTGGAGGGGCAGGCTGTTCCATCCCTTGGCCAGTGCTCGCCGGCCGTCCTCGTTCAGGTGGATGGGTTTGGCCGGGTCGCCGTTGACGAGGTAGCGCCGGCTGTGGTCGGTGGGCCCATGGCGGAGGATGTACGTCGTCATGATCGGCTCCCTGGGGTCGGCGTCGACAGCCACGCGAGGACGTCGGCCATCCGCGGCGCGCGTGGGTCACCGGTTTCGAGGTAGTAGAGGAGACCGTCCAGAGCGTGGGCTCGGCACCAGGGCGCCAGGACCGGGACGGGGATACAGGAGATCCGGGCGGCTGTGGCCAAGCGGACGTCGGTGCCGTGCCCGAGGTCGTAGTACACGGTCCAGAAAGCCCAGTCGAAGGCGGCGTCACCCACCATCGGAAGGGGATCGATCAAGCGCGGGTGCCCCAGCCAGTCGAAGAGCACGTTCTCGCGGTAGAGATCCGCATGCAGGACTGTCTTGCGGCTGTCGTCTTCCTCCAGGGCCATGAGCTCAGGGAGGAGCGCATCGACGAGGTCGTGGTACGGACCGACGTCGGCGGCCTCCAGCCTGCGCCGGATTCGCGGGCGTACCTCCTGGTGCAGGTACGTGGCCAGAAGAGGAAGGACAGTCGGTCGGCGCCGTCGGCGACCGAAGGTGTGAAGGCCCTGGAGGACGGCAGCCACCGCCTGCGCCTCCCGCGCCGGCCGCTCACCGCCGCCTGGGCGGCCCCCGATCATCTCCAGGGCCGCCACTGCCAAGTCGTCGGCCACCTCAACGACCCCTACCGCCGAACCGCCCGCCCAAAGGCGCAGAGCGGCCACCTCGTTGCGGAACCTGGCGGGATCGGCCCACGCCTTGAGGAGGAGCGGACGCCCGTCGAGGGTGTCGGCCGTGGCTAACACAGAAGCGTGTCCGGCGTCGTGGTACGTGCCGAGCGCGAGCTTCCAACGCTCCGCCGCCTGTTCCAGCACAGCGGGCGCCGCATCGAGCCATCCGACAACTTCCGAGCCGTAGTGGGTGACCAGGCGCCGCCGGCACTCCGGGGAAACCTCTCCAAGCATCCGCTGCACCATCAGCTCAACACGATCCCCTCGGAGACCAGCTCGTCGGTGAGGGCGGGAAACTCACCCAGCGCCTCCGCCACGAGCGCCCGCACCTTGTCCACCTCGGCGTCCGGGGAGGACAGCCGGACGAGGATGCGCCACGGCTGGTCGAGACGCTGCCCGGTGGCACTCACCAGGTGGACCTCGGCGTGCTCGCCGGTCGCCTCATGGAGTCGCTCGGCGAGCCGTCGGGCTGCGATGTTGTAGAGCTTGCCCACGTGGTACACGGGGTTCTTGCCGTTGGCGCCCTCCAGGTTCATCGGCCGCAGCGGGGTGATGAGCCCGTTGACCCGGTTGCCGCGGCCGACGACGCCTTCGTCGCCGGACTCGATCGAGCTGCCGGTGTACGTGAGGTACAGCTCGTCCTTCTCCGGCACGTCACGTGCATTGAGCCGGAACCGAGCTTTCGCACCGGGGAGCCGAAGCCCGGCGAGCCTGTGGCACTCGGCGAGGACGCTCTCCGTGTTCCGCACGTAGTCGGCCCTGCTGGCGACGAGCCGCGACTTCTGCGGGACACAGAGCACGACGTCGGCCTGCTCCCCGTCCCAGTAGCCCATGAGCTTGACGTCGGACCCGCACCAGGCGTGGGTGCGAGTGAACTCGCTCTCCCCGGAGAAGTGGTTGACCAGCTCGCGGGCGAACGACTCGAAGACGTTCTCCGGAGCCCAGCCCGTCCCGAGGGAGGTGTCGTTGGACAGCCGAACCCTCCGCTCCCGCAGGTCCTCGATCGACCGGGGGCTGAACCAGCGCGTCCGGTCGGGCACCTCATCACCGGTGAGGACAGCCCCCGGGCTCGAATTGCTGGTGATGTTGAAGACGATGTCGAGGTGGTCCGAGACCTCCGGGAGCCGCTCGGCGAAGAACGCCCGCACCTCGGCCTCCACGATCTCCTCAACGGGAATCGTCTCCCCACCGCACATGGGCGCGGCACGGCCGTTGACGAGCACCCTGACCGGAGCAGTCATCTGGCCGGCGCCGTACCGGACCTCGCTCGCGCCGCCGAGGAGGGCGGTTGTCGACAACCGACTCGGCGCCGCGATCTCGCTCACCGACCAGGTGCGCCAGGTCTTCGGGACGGTGTTCCAGTGAGGCAGGGCATCCTGCTGTACGGGCCGCCGACGGCGGGCAAGGACACGGTCACGGCGGCACTTGCCGAACTCAGCCCGAAGTACGCGCCGTTCACCCGCTTGAAGATCGGGGAAGGGAAGACCCAGGGCTACCGGATGGGCACACCGGAGCAGCTGTCCGGCCTGGAGGCCCGTGGCGGCGTCATCTATCGCAACGAGCGATACGGCAACATCTACGTCGTCGACCGGCCTGGCCTCGAACAGGCTATGGAGGGCGACCGGATCCCCGTCGTCCACCTCGGTCAGATGGTCGGAATGGCCCAAGTGCCCGCCCTCTTCCCAGCGCACTGGGTGCGCGTCCTGTTGTGGTGCTCCAAGGAGACCGTCACCCTACGCTCGCCGCAGCGGGGCGACACGGACACTGCGGCTCGGCTGACCGCGTGGGACGCCACCCAGGCCGATCTCGCGGCTCATCCGCAAGCTCAGTGGGATCTCAGCGTGGACACGGATACGACGACGGCTGCTGAAGCAGCGAAGCGGATCGACGCTTCCGTCCGCGCAGCGTCACTTCATGCCTGACAGCCAAGGCGCCAACGACCCGGCACATGCGATCTACTCAACGCGGATCATCCAGGTCTCGCTCACCGCGTAGGGCTTCCAGTGCCTCGGCAATATCCAGCCGCTCGTCTCTGTTGGCGTCCCATCGTGCGAGCGTCGCGGCGGCTGCGTGCATCAGAGAGTCCGGCAGTCCGACCTCGGCGAGTAGAGCGGCCGCGTCCTCAAGCTCCGGGCCCCAGCGCCAGGCACGAGCAGCCGTCTTGGGGATGTAGTCGGTTTCCACGAGATAGCTGCGAGCACGCTTAGCCGCGATCACCAGCAGCTCATCCGCGACTCCGTACGATTCGGCCGCTCCATACGCCACAGCGGCGAGGACGCGGGAGACCTTCTGGTAGCTGGAGTACGCGAGCTTAAGGGCGGAGGCTTGGCCGATGCCGCCGCCCAGGAAGTGGGTCCGCACATCAGTTCCCGCGAACAGCTCGGCGATCCTGAGGCTTTTCCAACCTGGTTGCGTAGCACGTCGGTTGGTTGAGGACGGCGTTGAGGAAAGGGCGAAGCTCCTGGTAGATGGGTTGTCGACCAAGATCAACCTGTCCGCCCGGAGCTTCACGTGCTTGTCTACCCATCGGGGATCGATCTGTCTATCTCGACCCTGCGCTATTTGTCCGGCCTGCTGAGAGCCCGGCGGCGTGAGCGCGGCACGCGCTGGCGCCGCCTGACCGCGGACCGACAGGCTCTGCTCGCGCTGGCTCATCTGCGCTGCGGGCACACGTACGCCCAGCTCGCGGCCGGCTTCGGGATTGGGCTGGCCACCGTCTACCGGTACATCGTCGAGGCGGTTGAGGTCCTGGCTGCCCTGGCCCCCACCCTCCAGCAGGCCATGACCGTCGCCGCCAGCAAGGCATTCGTGATCCTGGACGGCACCCTGCTGCACATCGACCGCATTGCCGCCGACCGCCCCTACTATTCCGGCAAGCACAAGCGTCACGGCATGAACGTCCAGGTCATCGCCGACGCGTTCGGACGCCTGCTCTGGGCCTCACCTGCCCTGCCAGGTGCCGTCCACGACATCAAGGCCGCACGCACCCACGGCATCATCGAAGCGCTCACCCAAGTCGGCATTCGGACGTGGGCCGACAAGGGATATCAAGGAGCCCGGGGGACGGTCCGGGTGCCTTACCGGGGCCGCTGGAGCAGGCTCCCAGCCGGGAAGCGGGCGGTGAACTCCTCCCACGCCAGGATCCGAGCCGTCGGAGAGCAGGCCAACGCCACCCTGAAGAGCTGGCGGCTCCTGCGCAAACTCCGTTGCAGCACCACCCGCATCACCGACATCGTCAAGGCCGTCCTGACCCTGCACCTCGCCACGACAGCCTGAGATCGCTGCTGCCGGAGGCATGGACAAGGACATCGCCGCCATCAGCGACAGCAAGGGAGACCACTCACCGTGACAGACGTCAGAGTCACCTACGACAAGACCGTCAACGCAGCGTACGTATACCTCACTGAACCGCAGACCCGCGTGAAGTCAGCGCGCATGTATCCCTGCGATCCAGTGGACGTCGACGGCATGATCAACCTCGACTTCGACGAGCAGGGCCGCCTCATCGGCATCGAGGTGTTGGCGGCCAGTTCGAAACTGCCCGAGTACCTACTCCAGTCCGCGGAGCGACTTGACACCGAAGGTGCATGACCAGCCGAGCACCACGCTCGGGCGAACAGGTTGGAAAAGGCTCACTGTCTGCCTGCTCGCCTGTGCCAGACAAGTAGAGCGTCGGTGTCTTGCCGCCCACTGGAGGTGATCCAACCACCGAGGCATCGAGGACCGGCATCGGGGCCAGACACTCGGCGATCCGCTGCACGCGGGGCGGCGCAACGGCGTTCGCTTCGACATAGATCGTGCCCGCGCCGGCCATGCCGAGTTCTGCCACCTGGGCAGCGACCTCCTCCGCCGCGGCCGGCGGGCATAGGGAGAGCAGCAGGTCGGAGCGGCAGACGAGCTCAGGCAGCGCCTCGGCTTCGAGACCCGCCTGCTCGGCCCGGCGACGAGTTGCGTCGCTGCGTCCGTCGGGGCACCACAGCACGGTGTGGCCACGGGCGCGCAGCTGGGCGCCGAAGGCGGAGCCCATGCTGCCGGGGTGCAGCAGCCCGACTGTGTACGTCATGCCGCGGCCCTCGCATGGTCGGCTGTGAGCAGGAGCAGCAGATCGATGGCTGCGCGTACATGCGACACCGTGTGGTCGGGCCCAGAGTCGCCCGCCGGCCAGGATCGACCATGGCCGATCCAGATGGTGCGCAGGCCCGCAGAGTGCCCGCCAGCGATGTCGTTGACTGGGTTGTCTCCGACCATCCAGCCACCGTCGCGCAGCACACCGCCGCAGCGGGCTGCGGCTAGAGCAAAGTGTCGGACCTGCGGTTTGCGTGCGCCGGCGTCCTCGGAGACGAAGACACCGTCCACGCGCTCCGAGATACCGGTTGCCCGCAGCTTGGCGCGCTGGATGTCCGACGCGCCGTTGGTCGCCACCCCGACCCGCCAGCCAGCCGAACGCAGCTCATCCAGACCGTCGAGGGCATCAGCCGGGCACGACACCAAGGCCGCGATGTCGGCGCAGTACGCGCGCCACAACTCGTCGGTCGATACAGGCAGCCGGTATCGAGTGCGAATCGCGTCAAAGGTGGATGGATAGGCTCGCTCGGCCACCATGCTTAGGACATCCGCCTGATCCTCGTCCTCCAGGTCATGCTGGGCGGCGAACTCAGCGACCCAGTCAGCCAGCGTGCCCCGTCGGTCCACAAGTGTGTTGTCGAGATCGAAGAGAACCAGGAGAGGCTGCACACCCGCACCCTAATTGCCCGTCCCTCTCCGAGACGCGGCTGGATACCATTCGAGCCTTCTGGACCTGCTCCTGGTTTCCCAGCAGCAGGGCGGGAAACGATGGCTTCCATCGCCCCCATCGTGTACCCCGTCGTGAGAGGTGCTGCTTGGTTTCGTCGCGCCGAAGGACAGGCTCCAGCTCGCAGAACACCCAGCAAGCCGACGACGCGATCAGCCGCACCCTGACCAAGACACCCCCTGAGCAGAGACGACTCGCGGACGGCCGTGAAACTGAGACCGTCCTGATCGGCATGATCCAGGAGTGGGAGGAGATCCGCGGCGGCCGTTTCGAGTGCTACCCCACCGGCAGTCGATGGGCTCACCTCTCCGACGACTCATGGGCGATCGGTGACTTACGTCCCCTCGGCCTGAGCACCGATCTCTGCGCCGTCAGCGACCACGCAATGGCCCGTACCTTTACCTCAGGCTACCGAGACACAATCATCAGTAGCGCACCACCGGTGTCCTACTGGAGCACCGTCACCATGCTGGAAGACGTGATTCCGGTCATGCTGGCAGTCCTCGACCGCGAGCTGACCGGCACGGTCGGGTGCCTCGACTGGTACCTGCGGACCCCGTGCTGGTCCCCCCTGTGCTGGCAACACCCAGGCGACGGTGAGACATCCGCTTGCGGCTCGCCGAACTGCGCCCTCGCCTCACCGGAAACGCCATGCGACTGCATGTGCGGCGGGACCAACCACGGGATGGGGGTGGAGGCCATCCAGGCCCTACGACCTGAGGCGCCCGACTGGTCCACCGCACCGGCACCCGCGTGGCACCCGGGTTCCGGCACCGTGGAGGTCGACCACGCGAACAGACGCATAGCCGGGCGAGACCCCTTCGGCCGGCACGGTGCTCGCGTGCGGCCCCCGTCATCAGCTTGGACCTCGCCTGCCGCCGACTCCCCGCTCAGCCAACGCCGTCGGACGCTCCCCGGAGGTCCATGAACTCCTGGATCGCAGCGAGGATCGCTTCCACAGCACCGGGTTCAGCTGCCAGCGCGGTGAGAGGGACCGACGACCAGCCCTTGTACCCCTTTCCCCGCTGCACCTCCAGCTTCTTCTGCAACCCTAGAACGGCTGGCAGAGACTCCGCGAACGCCGCCGCGCGGTCGAGTCCGAGGTGATGGTTGATCGATCCGAAGCTGAAGGAGAGGTCCTCCTTGCCGGGGGTTCCATACAGGGACAGCGTCCAGAGCGGCACCTGGCGGCCGGCAACGGGGTAGTGGCCGGACATGCTCGGGTACGTGGCCGTACCACCCTCCAGCCGTCCCCCGGCTGCCGCGTGATCGAGCAGAGCGGTCGCGATCCGCCTCGGCTCCGGGGCGAGCCGAGCCCGGATCTCCGATTCCATGGCGTCCCGTGTGGTCCGCTGCGTGGTGCGACGGCCAGAGGGGGACTTCGCTGCCGTGGCGACTTCCCCGTGGACGCGCGGGACCAGGACGCGCAGGTCTCCGTCGCCTCGGTACTGGGTCAGCTCGACCGCGTACACGTCCGTCTGCCGCATCTGCCGGTTCAGGAACTCGACGATCGCCCTCAGCTCTAGCGGGATCCGGTCCGCGACGAACAGCAGCCGCATCTGCCCGGCAGTCAGCCGTTCCTCGACCATCGACCAGAACTCTTCCGGGGATCGGTCGCCGAGCAGTTCCCCGTACGCCTCTTCCAGTGATCGACCGTCCGCGACGCAGGTCTCCTCGAAGGACCGCTGAAGCAGTGCTCCGGGCCAGTAACGTGCTCCGTTCGCCGCGTAGTCCAGCATCTGGCCCACCACCTCGCGCCGGATCCGGGTGTCGCTCGCCCGCTTGACCTCCACCAGCGTCGGCACGCCGTCGGCATCGACGAAGAGGTGGTCCAGCCAGTACGCCGCCCCGCTTTCCGCACTCGTCGGGACACGCATCTCCCGCGCCACCAGCACCAGCCGCAACGGCTGGCCATCGGCCAGTGACCCGAAATCCAGCACCCGCGGGTGGCGCGCGAGAAGCTCCTGGAACTCCGCCTCGGTCTCGAACGCGGCCGGCTCCAGCGCCTGCAGGTCGCTCCCCAGGACGAATACCGACTGATCAGTCACCGGCTACCCCACCCCTACGCTTCCGCGACCGTCGTGATCGTCTCCACATCGACTAATACCGGACGCCACCGACACCAGCGCCCCCACCGCACGTCTACTGCCACATCCACTGTCCCCGGTCTGGCAGGTAGGTCACCCACGGCACTACGGGCCCCAGACCACAAGCGAGGCAGGTGGTTGAGCGGGCTGCCGATCAGACTTCAACGTTCCACGTTGCAAGGGATGTTGTATGAGTGAGGATAGTGCAGTGGACTATGACCTCAACCGACTGGGCGAGCGAGAATTCGAACATCTGACCCAAGCCTTGGCTATCAAGGTGCTCGGTCCGGGTGTCGAAGCCTTCGGCGATGGCGCCGACGGCGGCCGCGAGGCCACGTTCGAGGGAAAAGTCAACTTTCCCCATCCTGACCCAGGCGGGCCGTGGGATGGGTACGGGGTCATCCAGGCCAAGTTCCGCTACCGCCCCAGGGACCCTGGGAACAACGCGACATGGCTAAAGGACCAACTCAAAGATGATTTCGAGAAGTGGCTCGCGCCCGAATCGGGACGTGGACGCAGACCGGAGTACTTCCTAGCCGTAAGCAATGTGGTGCTCTCGCCCTATCCGGAAAGCGGTGGGATTGACTCGGTCAACGCCCTGATTGAGGAATATGCTCCTCAGCTCGGCCTGAAAGGTTACCGCGTATGGCACTACGACCAGTTGTGTCGATTGCTTGACGCTTCATCAGACGTAGCACATAGGTACTTCGGTTTGATCACGCCGGGCGATGTGCTTGCCCGTCTCCACAACTACGTACGCGACCTTGATGATGGCGTTCAAGACTCCCTGTCGTCGCATGTCGCCAAGGAGTTGCTGGCTGAACAGTGGGTGCGCCTCGGGCAGGCTGGCGACAACGATGACCAGCGTCTTCGTCTCGATAGGGTTGCCATCGACCTTCCCGCTCTCCTCGATCGCGAAGAGTCTGAGGTCCGCACCACGGCATATGTGATCGCGCGGGGGAATCGGGTCCTGCGCCCAAGCCTCTGCGGTCAGGATAACCCGGACTCTCAAGAAGGCACGAGCCCACCCGACCGTCTGGTCCTCCTCGGGGGGCCAGGCCAGGGGAAAACGACTTTGGCCCAACTGATCTGCCAGGTCTACCGAGTTGCGTTGCTGACAGACCTCCCCGATCGAACGCTCCCGCCTGAGGTCCGTTCCTTCTGCGAGGAGTTCGCCAGTGAATTCCTCGGCTCGGCAGGTCTTGAACTGCCCGTCTCACGCCGCTGGCCCTTCCACATCCGGTTGGATCAGTACGCGGACAGATTCGCCGCCGACCCCAACATAACAATCCTTCGCTACATTGCCAGGAAGGTCACCCAACGGGCACCCGCCACTGTGACGGAGCAGCAGCTCCTCGACTGGCTAGGCCAGTGGCCCTGGCTGCTGGTACTCGACGGGCTGGATGAGGTGGCTGATCAACAGCTCCGAGAAGACGTGCTCAGGCACATCAGGGACTTCCAGATCGACGCGGCTCGACGCGACGCCGACCTCCTGACCGTCGCGACAACGCGGCCCCAGGGTTACGGAGACGAATTCGATCCGGACCAGTACGAATACTTGCGTCTATGTCCTCTCAGTGAGGACCAAGCCGTCAAATACGCCGAGCGGCTGGCCGACGCCCGTCACGCCTCCGATCCTGACAAGCAGGAGCGGGTACTTGGCAGGATTCGGAAGGCGGCGAAAGAGCAGCGCACGTCACGGCTAATGCGCTCGCCGTTGCAGATCTCCATCATGTCGCTGCTTCTTGAACGGCGACCGACGGCGCCGCAGCACCGCTACGACCTGTTCAAGGGTTACTACGACACGTTGTTCGCCCGAGAAGTGGCCAAGGCCACGGCGTCGGCAAGGCTGCTCGAACATCAAAAAACCCACGTCGATGCCCTTCAGGAGGCGGCCGGCCTTGTGCTCCAGGTGCGTTCGGAGCAGCGAGGTGACGCCGAGGCCGCACTGTCACACAAGGAATTGCGACAGCTTGCAATGCGAATCCTCCGGCAGGAGGAGTACAGCGCGGACCAGGCGGACATCCTGTCGGGAAAGCTGGTATCCCTGGCGACGCAGCGACTGGTTCTGCTGACGCCGATGCCAGCGGATGGCATCGGCTTCGAGGTCCGCAGTCTTCAGGAATTCATGGCAGCAAGGGCATTGGTATCTGCGTCCGACACAGAGGTCATCGCCAACCTGGTGACTCTCGTTCCCTCGGCGCACTGGAGAAACACCTGGCTGCTCGCCGCCGGCCGGATCTTCTCTGAACGCACTCATTTGCGAGGGGATGTACTGTCCCAGATGCGCTCCGCCGACGTCAGCGATGCCCTTAGCAGGGCTGTTACTCCTGCCGCGCATCTCGCCGCGGACCTGCTGGAGGAACAGATCGCCGAGACCTCACCGCGCTATCAGGCACTCCTCGTGCAGCACGCCATCGAACTGCTGCGGAAGACGCCCGGACTGCACCTTGTCCGGCTCGCTGACGTATTGGCGGGCGTCATGTCACAGAATGCGACAGCATCCGAAGTCGTGGAAGCGGCGATATCCGATGCACTGGCATCAGCGGGTACCGCCACGCTCAGTGCTCTCATCGTCTGTGCCACGTGGGGAAGCGGTACGGGCACCCTGGCAGGCAAAGCCAAGTCTTGGCTGAGGCAGGGCGTCACGAACCTACGAGACGCAGGTCGAGAACGGCGGCAAGCCGTTGCCGGTCTGCCAGTAAACTTTCGGTTGTCCCCCCTCCGGGAATACGAGCCGCAGGTAGAGGGCAGCGAGCCGTTGGCTCTGAGTGCTGTGTTGGGCCCGCTGCTCAGCGAGAAGGACCTCGATCAGCGAGAATCAGAGCTCGCCCGTAAGGCGGTCGAGGCCCTGGCAGAAGCGGGCATATGGTGCCAGGATACGGACAAGGGTCGCGTCACGAAGGTGGATCACCGCCACCTTCCGGATCTCTCTCTGCTGGACGAGCCCCTCGAAGATCAACGGGTGATGAGGGCCCTCATCGGCGTGATGGATACCCTTGGACTCGAACAGTGGCCCATCACAAGCCTGCTGCGCCGGGTCCTGGGACTCTGGCTGGAACGCCGACCTATCGGTCAACGAATCTCCGTGCCAGTCATCAGCGATCACGGATAGACACGGAAATGCCCAGACTCTGCGCCAATTCCTTTACTTCACTGGCCTGTTCGGATGGCATCGTCACCTGGAGTGTGGAAGACAGGTACGAGATCGCACCACGGTCAAGGAGATCAAAGAGCTTTCGGAACAACTGCGCCAATTTATCCGCCGACTCCGGCTCGCTGACGAGGTTCTTCATCACGGTGAAAGCGACCTGTTGCTCCACGGCCGTGGGGCTATCACTGCCGGCACCTGACCTGGCTCGCGTACCGCCACTGGAGCCAGTGCCCGAGGCTGAACCCGAACTACCAGACGCGCCACTTCCCACCGAGTGCCCCGAACGCCCGGTTGCCCCCTGCTCTCCCTCGTCCTCTGCCTCCTCCGTCGTGGTCGGCGCAGGCTCGGGCTTGGCGAGCCTGTAGGTCGGAGCGTTGAAGTTGATCCCCGTGAGGGCATCCACTACGACGGGCTCCCCTCCCTGCCGTACGATCCGAAGCTCGCCATCGTGCACCGCCTGATAGATGGCCCGCCGCAACTCTTCGGTTCCGTCACCGGGGAGCAGGCCCAAACGCGGCGTGTCCCAGAACGAGTCCCGAATCTCCGACAGGGGACGGCGGTCATAGTCGCTGTCGCGCAGGTTGTGAAGGAGAGCGGTGCCGGTGAACTCACCAGGCCGGAACGCCTTCTGTGCGGTCGCTAGCGCCTCCCACACCACGGCTCCGTCAAGTGTGCCCTGATCCAGATTGAGCTGGGCGACCTCACGGTCCACCGTGGGGTCCGGCTGCGCCAGATAGAGCACGTGCTGAAAGGCCCTGCGGACGCTGTCCTTGAGCCGACGGAGATCGTCGTCTCGCTTTCCTGTGGCCTGTATGGCGATGTCCTCGTCCGCTTCAGCTTCCGGCCCCTCCAACACCCGCTCACTCGCCAAATATTCGGTCGCGGCTCTGCGGGCCTGTGTCCGGCCCCGGGCCGAAGCCACAGTGAAAACCGCGGACGACGCCCATGCAACCGCAAGCCGATCGGCTCCGAGGCCGAGTACGGCTTGCGCTGCGTCGAGGGTGGCCTTCTGAGTACCGTTGCCGACGGTGTACATCGCCGGATCCAGCGCGATTAGCCGCGTGGTGCGCGCCTCGTCGATCTCGGCCTCAACGAGCAGAGCACGGTGACTCTGGCTGGCGTCGGCGTGTATGAACCGGGCTTTGGCAAACGGGCCGGCCGTCAGCATTTCCTTGGCGTATTTGCAGATGACCTGATCCCGATCCTCGTCGGTCACCGAGTTACGCATGGCCCGTATCAGCATGGGCAGGCGCTGCCGAGTCGAGAGGAAGTAGCGCCGTGGCTGGCCGCCCCTGCCCTCCAGGATGTCGACTGTAGCTAGGCCGGCGTCGTCAGCATTGGTTAGGTCCCGTACAACGGCATCTGCCTCCGCGTAGTCATAGCTGAGGTCAGGCACGACCGTGACTGCCTTGGCCTCTGGGTCGGAAGCGCCTCGCCGTGAGCCTCCGCGCGTTCCGACGATGGATGCCAGGTAGATGAACGTGGCAGCACGTTCAGCTGCCCGGGGGTTGCTTTGCACCCAGGGAGCGCCGACACGGCTCGCATCAAGCCGCCTCGCGGCACCTCCATCATCTTCCAGGTCTACGATGTCACTCTGTGCAATGGATCGGTAGTTGCCCTGGGTCTTGGTATCGGATATCAGGCCCGAGCCAATGACCGCGTCACGTACCGTGCCGTCCGACAGCGGCAGGTCTCCCGGCCCTATTAGCAAGGGAGTCCATTCGCCACGCTTGGCACGTTCGGCCAGCGCGTACGCCGTGGCAGCGAAGATCGTGATGGTAGATCGCACCTGCTGGAAACCTGTGAGATTCGCCCATTCTCGCTCGGCCAGGTCCATCAGCTGAGGATGGAAGGGGTACGACCTTACAACGGCGTCCTGGAAACGGCTCACCCACGGAGCACTCAGGGCTCCGAAGACCTTCGTCTTCCAATTACCCTGCTCCATGATCGGACGAAATGCTTCGACTGCCTGCTGTGCAGCCTGGTCAACAGCTGGACCCGCGGAATTAGCGAAGAGCCGACGGCGCAGGATGGCTGTGAAGTCGCCATTCTCGTTAACCGATTTCGTTTTACCGTTGCGCTCCAAGTAGGTCTGCAGGTCCTGGCGTCGAGCGTCACCATTTCCCTGGAGCGTAGTCGGATCCTTCTCCGAGTTGATCATGACGACAAGCATGGACACGTGCGGTACGGTGCTCACCGTCTCGGTCAGCGCTCTGAGGAACGCCATGTCCTGCGCGATGAGCTGCTTGTCCCCGTAGCCCTCCAGACCATCGCCCACATAGTTGAGAACTTCGTCGATGACGATAAGCACAGGGCGGTCCAGCGAAGCTATTGCTTCCCCGATTTTGGCCTTGCTGGAAAAGTGCGACCGATAGCTGTCGTAACGAGGCAACTGATCAGGCAGCCCGTCGAACAGCCGCCACAGGAAACGCTCATAGAGGTTGTGCGCCCACGGACCATCTTGCTCAGGGACCGTCGCACCAGGGACCATGTTGTCGCACGACAACACGACTACGTGCGGTTTGTTGAGGTCCCGCGGGAGAGGCTGCCCCAGCGCTGCCCTGGCCTGCTCGAAGACCTCGCGTCCGATGTCCTCCTGGGCCAGAGCCTCTGGGTCCTTCACAAGGTGCCAGGCGCCTATGCAAGCGTGCGACTTACCTCCGCCCATTCCCTGGTCGAGCCGGGTCAGCGCTGGCACGGACTGATGCTTCGGACCCCCCGCCAATCGGATCGCGATCTGGGTGAGCAACTCGACTAGTTGCGATGTGGGGTGCGTGACCTGCCCATAGGCGGAGGCACTCGCATAGTGCGGCTTGTTCGCGCCTTCGCCGTACGCCACTCGGTACAGAGAGACCTGAATGTCGCTGGCCACCCCCGAAGCGTCGGTGATCTCCTCGCGCAGTCTCAGCGTCTCCCACCACGGCGTCAGCGCGGTCGCGGACACGGCTCCCCCTCGGTTCCGTACGGTCGTGCAGCCCTTGATCGGTACCCAGAGATTCAATCACGATGCAGCTGCTCAACCACCCCTAGAACAAAGGAGTTTGCTCGCCCTGGCTCTCTGCTTGGCGTGATTCGATCGTCCTTGTCTCATGCGCCGCATACGTTGCCGACTCGATGCCCCGACGAGCCCTCATGAGGGCTGTCCAGGCGAGGGCGTCTTCATCGGCTTCAGGTAGCTTCTCGATCAGAAACGTGATGGTCGCCCAGAGTTGCTCATCATCGCCCTCACGGCCTGCGGCGACCAGGACCTCGGCCACGTCTTCGGTATCCCCGTCCCGCCACGCCTTCGCCATGGCCAACGCGATGTCGATCACGGCAGACTTGTCGTCGATGACTGGGCTGACCTGGCTAGACTGAACGAATCGGCATCCCTTCTTGTCCTGCTTTACCAAGGTCTTGAGCTCGGCGAGTGAGAGCCCGGACGTCATTCCCTCCCAGCGCAGTTCGGACTTGGCCACCTGCCGCCGCTCGTAGAGGTCGACCCACCACAACGCGAACTTCGTACGCTCATCGAACAGTTCGAGCGGTACGGAATCGATGCGGCTCAGGGCCACTTCCTGGACCGCTTTCCGCGCGGTCGCAAGCAGGTTGAGCAGCTCGACCGGTTTGCCTGTGTTGTCGCTGATGCTCTCGTACTGTCCGGCGATCTCCATCGCAGGCCCCACTGACGCCATCATCATGTCGTCGCGGGCGAGGTCAGAGCTCTCCCATAGGCGCATGCGGTCCTTGATCGCGTCTTTGATCCTGCTCTCCACGGCCATGAGATCTCCACGGCCACGATCGGGCTTTGCAGGCCGGCATGCCATCGTGACGGTCGTAACGATGTTCAGCGCACCCGCACCAGCTCCTCCCGCCTCCGTCTTGGCAGGCCAAGAGGCGGTGATGACCAGGCCGGCATCGTGTAGTGCGCGCAGCATGCGCTCCCACACCTCGACATCGCCATGGCCGAAAACGATCGTTACAACGCCGTCCTCGGCAACCACACGGCGCATCTCACGATACGCACGGCAGATCATGGTGTCGTAGTGCTCCAAGGTCCGATGGTCGCCCGCCTGGCTGCCACCGCGCTTGACGATGATCTCCTCGGCCTTCTCCTGAACACCGTTCGGATGCATTGTCATGGCGAGGGAGGAATCCGCAGTGAACATGGCGCGTTTGGCCCAGACATAGAATAGGTCGCTGGAATCGCTGTAGTTGATCATGTCGTCGTACGGGGGATCAGTGACGACGGCACTGAACGACGCGTCCCGGTGAGGAAGCATTGTCGCGCTCCCGCGATGGATCTCCGCCGGGCGAGCCGCCCCTCGCTTCCTAACGTTGTGAAGCGTGGTCACCGTCTTCTTGGCGAGAGAAGACCAGGACCCCGGGCCCCCTGAGAGACCGCTCTCGAACCAGTCGTAGGAGTGGAGAATCGCGGCCTGGGCAACGAAGACGTCCCCGACTTTGACACTGCTACCAATTTGAAGGCGCGCTCCCCGGGACGATGTACGCATCTTGCGCATCATCGCGGCGGTCGCGTAGCCGCTGAGGGCTCGTACATACGCAGGTGAGAGACCTGCCTTGAGACAGTCCTCAGCAAGCCGGTTCACCGCACGTGCAAGACGGATCAGACCCAGAGACTGACGTGCTGGCACCAAATCACCGTAGGTGCTGTCTCCATAGTTGACCGACTGAATGATCCACGTGTTCCCCGCCGGTATCTGCTCATCCGGCCGCGCGCTCAGCGGCCCGAACGGCGATTCCTCAGTCAGTGCCAACCCAGCTCGCTCCACAGCCTGCTGTTCCTGCTCCGTGGGTTCGCGGAACACCTTGGTCCCGTCCTCCGCGATGTCCGCCGCTACCAGGAGGGCGTCACGTCGCAAGCCTTCTGCGCTGAGCCGGGTGTGAACGGCCTTCGAGTGGACGTGCTCGCAGAAGGGACAGACGGCCACCCTCCCGTCCGAGGCGTACTTACTCCTGCCCGTGAAGACCCGCGTTGGTGTGCCCTTAGGGTCGCCCTCGTGCACTACGGCGCGAAATTCGCCGGTACCCGGATCGGCGTGAAGCCCGAGG
>NZ_JBEYFC010000091.1:0-24167 GCF_040634175.1 Streptomyces sp. NPDC007162 | reverse complement strand
CCGGGGCGCTGTCCGCCGCGTACGTCGCCGCGTTCGCCGGGTCGCACCCCCTGGCCAAGAAGGTCGGCGCCTGGCCGTCCGTCCTCGGCGTGGCGGGAGCGGTGGCCCTGGCGTCCTGGGCCGTCGCCGACCGCAGGGGCTGAGCTCCGCACCGCCGGCCAGACGCCGAGCCCGGCACCGGGCCGCCTGACCGACTGACCGACTGGGCGCCGGGTCGCCGGGCTGACTGTCGACCGCCATCTGACCGACTGCCGTCTGGCCGACGGTCGCACAGTTTCTTTCCCCCCAGCCTTCGGCCGGGGGCACCCCCGGCGCCCTTGCGGGGGCTCAGTCCCGGGGGGCGCGGAACGCCCGGCGGTAGGCCTGGGGGCTTGTTCCGACGACTCTGCGGAAGCGTTCCCGGAAGGCCGTCGGGGAGCCGAAGCCCGACTGGGCCGCGATGCGTTCGACGGGGTGGCCGGTGGTCTCCAGGAGGTGCTGCGCCCGGCGCACCCTGGCCCGGTGCAGCCACTGAAGTGGAGTCGTGCCGGTCTGTTCGCGGAAGCGGCGGTTGAGGGTACGTGTGCTCATGCCGGCCCGCGCCGCGACCTCCTCCAGGGTGAGGTCCCGGTCGCAGTGGTCCGCCAGCCAGTTCAGCAGTGGCTCCAGGGTGGCCCCGGCCGGGGCCGGCGGCTGGTCGTGGACGATGAACTGGGCCTGGCCGCCCTCCCGTTCCAGCGGCATCACCGACATCCGGGCGGCGTGCGCCGCGACCGCCGAGCCGTAGTCCCTGCGGACCAGGTGCAGGCACATGTCCATGGCCGCCGCCGCGCCCGCCGAGGTCAGGAACTGGCCGTTGTCGACGTACAGGACGTTCGGGTCCACCTCGATCGCCGGGTGCCTCGCGGCCAGCGCGTCGGCCGCCGCCCAGTGCGTGGTCGCGCGCAGGCCGTCCAGCAGACCGGTGGCGGCGAGCACGAACGCCCCGACGCAGACGGACGCGATCCGGGTGCCGTTCGCCGCCGCCGCGCGCAGGGCCTCGACGACCTCGGCCGGCGGGACGGCGGCGGGGTCCGCGAGGCCCGGCACGACGACGGTGTCCGCCTCGCCCAGCGCGTCCAGACCGTACGGCGCCCGCACCGTGAACGCGCCGCCCGCCGCCGTCACCTCGGCCGCAGGACCGCACACCCGCACCCGGTAGGCGTCCCGGCCGTCGGGCAGCCGGGCCCAGCCGAAGGTGTCGATCGGCACGGTGAAGTCGGAGGGGATGACCTGGTCCAGGACCAGCACGGCGACGGTGTGCATGGCAGGAACCTAGCCGTCCGCCGGATTGCCGCCGCAGGAGGGGCCGCTCTCCCGCCACCGGCGCCCACCTCCTGGCGAGAATCCGTCGAACGGTGGCAGTATCGCCGCTTCTGCAAGATCTGCACGGCGCCTACGGTCGACGCCGTGACCAAGTTCCTCCTCGCCGTCCACGTCCTCGCGGCGATCGTCGCCATCGGTCCCGTCACCGTGGCCGCCAGCATGTTCCCGCCGGCCGCCCGGCGCGCCATCGAGGCGCCGGACGACGCCCGGGCCGCCGGGACCCTGCTCCTGCTGCACCGGATATGCCGGGTGTACGCGCTCGTCGGCGTCGTCGTCCCCGTGTTCGGGTTCGCCACGGCGAGCTCCATGCACGTGCTGGGCAGCGCCTGGCTGATCACGTCGATCGCGCTCACGGCACTCGCGGCGCTCGTCCTCGTCGCGCTGGTACTGCCCCGGCAGACCGCGCTGGTCGAGGGCGGGCCCGCGGAAGGGACCGGCGGCGGGGGCGGGACCCGGCAGGCGACCGTGCGACTCGCCATGTTCACCGGGTTGTTCAACCTCCTCTGGGCCGTCGTGACCGTGCTGATGATCGTCCGGCCGGGGTCCACCACCGGGGCCTGAGAGCGACCGAAGCCCCTGCGAACGGCTTCGTCCGGGGCGCCGCCCCGCCCCCCTAGGCCTGCGCCTTCGCCGTTTCGCCCCCCGCGGCCGACAGTGGTGTGGCCACGTCCTCCAGGGACCTGCGCTCCGCGTTCACCGCCAGCAGTGCCGCCACCAGTCCCGCCACGCACATCAGGCCCGCGCCGATCTGGAAGGCGAGGACCGTGTCCGACACCTTGCCCGTGCCCGTCAGGTCGGCGAACAGCACCGGCCCGCTGATGCCGCCGGCCGCCGTGCCCAGCGCGTAGAAGAACGCGATGGACATCGCGCGGGTCTCCATCGGGAAGATCTCGGACACCGTGAGGTACGCGCTGGACGCTCCGGCCGACGCGAAGAACAGCACGACGCACCAGCAGGCCGTGAGGGTCGTCGCGGTCAGGGAGCCGCGGTCGAACAGCCTGGCGGTGCCGAACAGCAGGAGGCCGGAGAGCAGGTACGTCCCGGAGATCATCACCCGTCGGCCGAGCGTGTCGAACAGCTTGCCCAGCAGCAGCGGGCCCAGGAAGTTGCCCACCGCGATGACGACGAAGTAGTAACCCGTGTCGCCCGTCGGCACGTCGAAGAACGTCGTGAGGATCGCGCCGAACCCGAAGGTGATCGCGTTGTAGAGGAACGCCTGCCCTATGAAGAGGGAGAAGCCGAGGGCGGCCCGCCGCCGGTAGTCGCGGAAGACCGTACGGGCGATCTCGGCGAAGCCGACGCTGCCGCGCTGGTGGATCACCAGCTCGCCCTCCGGCTCGGGCAGCGGCTCGCCCCTCTCCGCCTCCACCCGGCTCTCGATGGACGAGACGACCTCCTCGGCCTCCCGTTCCCTGCCGTGGATCAGCAGCCAGCGCGGACTCTCCGGGACGTTGCGCCGTACGAGAAGGATGACCAGGCCGAGGACGACCCCGAGGGCGAACGTCAGCCGCCAGCCCACGTCCTTGGCCAGGAAGTCCGTGTTCAGCGCGACGACCGAGAGCAGCGAGCCGCCGATCGCGCCGATCCAGAAGCTGCCGTTGATGACGAGGTCCACGCGACCGCGGTAGTACGCCGGGATCAGTTCGTCGATCGCGGAGTTGATCGCCGCGTACTCGCCGCCGATGCCGAACCCGGTCAGGAACCGGAAGAGGAAGAACCACCACGGGGCGAAGGAGAACGAGGTCAGCGCGGTGGCGGCCAGGTACACCGCCAGGGTGATCATGAAGAGTTTCTTGCGGCCGAAGCGGTCGGTCATACGGCCCCAGAACAGGGCGCCGATGCAGGCGCCCGCCACGTACAGGGCCGCGGCCGTGCCGGTGACCTGGCCGGAGGAGATCGCGAGGCCGCTGCCCGGTTCGGACAGCCGGCTCGCGATGTTGCCGACGACCGTGACCTCCAGCCCGTCCAGGATCCAGACCGTGCCGAGGCCGATGACGATCGTCCAGTGCCAGCGGGACCACGGGAGCCGGTCCAGACGGGCCGGGATACGGGAGGTGACCGTAGGTCCGCCGTGTTCGTCCACGCCCATGTCCGTAGCCGTACCCACACACGCCTCCTCGACCGGGACCGCTATACCGAAAGCCGCCCGATCGAGTGCCCCGCGGAACGCTCCCTACGCCCCGAGCGCCCGCGACACCGTGAAGATCAGCACGCCCGCCAGGGAGCCGACGACCGTGCCGTTGATGCGGATGAACTGGAGGTCGCGCCCGATGTGCGCCTCGATCTTCCGGGTGGTGTGCTCCGCGTCCCAGCCCGCCACGGTGTCGGTGATCAGGGAGGTGATCTCCTTGCGGTAGGTGGTCACCACGTGCACGGCCGCGCCCTCGACCCAGCTGTCGACCTTCCCCTGGACCTTGGGTTCGGTGGCCATCCGGGCGCCCAGCGAGATCAGGGAGGCGCGCACCCGCAGCCGCAGTTCGCTGCGTTCGTCCTCGGCCGCCGAGACGATCATGGATCGTACGGCCGTCCAGGCGGACGCGATCAGGTCCTGCACCTCGCCGCGGCCCAGCACGTCACCCTTGAGGCGTTCGATCCGGGCGCGGGTGTCGGTGTCGGACTGGAGGTCGTTCGCGAAGTCCGTGAGGAAGCGGTCGAGGGCGCCGCGCGCCGGGTGCGAGGGCATGTCCCGCATCTCGGCGCAGAAGCGCAGCAGTTCCTTGTAGACGCGCTCGCCGACCCGCCGGTCCACGAACCGGGGCGTCCAGCCGGGCGCGCCGCCCTGGACGGCGTCCATCACCGAGTCGCCGTGCAGCACCAGCCAGTCGTGGGCGCGGCTGACCACCAGGTCCACGACCCGCTTGTGGCCCTGGTCGGCGACGATCCGCTCCAGCATCTTGCCGATGCCCGGGGCGATCTCCTGGGCGTCGGCACGGCGGGTGATGGCCTCGCCGACCACGGCCTGGACGTCGGAGTCCCGCATCACGGTCAGGGCGCCGCGCAGCGCCGTAGCCAGCTCGGCCGTCACCCGGTCGGCGTTCTTCGGTTCGGCCAGCCACGCACCGAGCCGGCTGCCGATGCCGACGGCGTGCAGCCGCTGCCGTACGACGTCCTGGGAGAGGAAGTTCTCGCCGACGAACTCGCCCAGCGAGACGCCGAGCTGGTCCTTCTTGTTGGGGATGATCGCGGTGTGCGGGATGGGCACGCCGAGCGGGTGCCGGAAGATGGCGGTCACCGCGAACCAGTCGGCCAGCGCGCCGACCATGCCCGCCTCGGCCGCCGCGGCCACGTAGTCCGCCCACGGTCCGGCGCCCGCGCCCGACGCCCACTTGGCCAGCGCGTACACCAGGGCGACCAGCAGCAGCAGGCCGGTCGCCGTGCGCTTCATCCGCCGTACGCCCTGCTGACGTTCCTCGTCGGCCGGCGTGAAGGCGTTCATCGACTTGTACGACGGTACGGCGGTCGCGCGGCCGTCGGCCCGGCCGTCCGTCGTCTCCGTAGGTTCCGCCATCTGCTCCACCCGTTCGCAGCCGGTCCACCCTCACGGTGATCCCGCACATATTGTCCCTTGCCGACCTACTCCCGGAACGGAACAAGAGTTCCCGTCGTCTGTATGTCCGGGGAATTCCGGTCGGTCCTGATGCGTTTCAGACGCCGTCCACAGGTTGAGGAGAACGCATAAGCATGACCCGGCGTCACCACGGTTTCGCCCTGCTCGGGGCGGTAGTGGCACTGATCGTGGCCCTGTCCGCCGCCCTCTATCTCGTCGTAGCCCCCGACGACGGGGCGTCCGCGGCCACCGGTTCCCCGGGCGGCGGCGGGCACGGCGCCTCGGCCGCACCCGTCTCCGCCGGGACCTGGATCGGCTCCTGGGCCGCGGCCCCGGTGGGCGGCGAGCCGGGCACCGGCACGGACGGACTGGCGGGCCGGTCCGTGCGCAACGTCGTCCACACGAGCGCGTCCGGTACGAGCGCCCGGGTCACCCTGTCCAACCTGTACGGGCAGTCCGCGCTCACCCTCACCCACGCGTCCGTCGCCCTCGCGGCGGGCCACGACACCGCTGCGGCCGCCCCGGGGACGATGCGGCGGCTCACCTTCGGCGGTGCCGTCTCCGTGGTCATACCGGCGGGCGGGCAGGCGGTCAGCGACGCGGTGGCGCTGCGGGTGCCGCGCGCGGCGGACGTGCTGGTCACCACGTACTCCCCCACCGCGTCCGGTCCGGTCACCTACCACCCGCGCGCCCGCCAGATCTCGTACGTCGCGGCCGGGGACCGCACCGAGGACGCGGGGGCCGCCGCGTACACCGGGCAGACGCCGTACTGGCGTTACGTCACCGCCCTCGACGTGCTGAGCGACGACTCGGCCGGGACGGTGGTGGCGTTCGGGGACTCGCTGACGGACGGGATCACCTCCACGACGGGGGCGAACCGGCGCTGGACCGACGTGTTCGCGGGGCGGCTGCGCGGGGGTGGTCTGCGGTACGGCGTGGTCAACGAGGGGATCAGTGGCAACCAGGTCCTCGCGGACGGGGTCGGGCGGCCCGCCGTGAACGAGAGCGGGGTCGGCCGGTTCGGTCGGGACGTCCTGTCCCGCCCCGACGTGAAAGTCGTCGTCGTCGACCTCGGCGTCAACGACATCCTCCGCAACCCCGCGCTCGCCGACCCCGACGCGGTCGTCGCCGGGCTGCGCACGCTCGTCCGCGCGGCCCACGGACACGGGATCCGGGTGGTCGGGGCGACCCTGATGCCGTTCCAGGGGCACGCCGGGTGGACCCCGGCCAGGGAACGGGTCCGCGAGGAGATCAACGAACGGATCCGGTCGGGCCGGGTGTACGACGCGGTCACCGACTTCGACAAGGCACTGCGCGACCCGTACGCCCCCGACCGCCTCCGCCCCTACTACGACTCCGGAGACCACCTCCACCCGAACGACGCGGGCTTCGCGAAGATGGCTGAGTCGATCGACCTGCCCGGCCTGGGAAGCGGGGGGTCGGCGGCGCTGTAAGGTGCTCCACCCTGATCCGCCGCGGCGGTCAGTGGCATCGGCGTCGGTCAGTAGTCGCCGTGTCTGCGGTGGTGGCGGTCTTCTCGGCGTTCCTCGCGGAGCTCCCGGCGTTCTCCGCGGAGCCGGCGGCGTTCTTCCTTCAGGTGTCGGCGTTCCGCCTTCGTCGCCTTGTGCTGGACCTCGACGCCGCCCCAGAACGCCAGGCCCGTCACGATCACCCTGGGGGCGCCCGGGTCCGGCAGCGTCTCCTCCTCGTAGTGGTCGAAGCCGCCCATGACGCCGATGCCCCGCATCACCACCTCGACGCCCGGCGGCACGATCACGCTCACCCCGCCCATCACCGCGAAGCAGCTGATCTCCACCTCGCGGTCCGCGAAGTTCGCCTCGCGCAGGTCGATCTCGCCACCGCCCATGAACGCCAGGCAGGTGAAGCGCCTCGGCACCGTCCAGCGGCCCTTGCGCTGGAAGCCGGACATGACGGCCACCGCCCAGGTGGAGGTGCCCTCACCGCCGACGAACCGGCCGGCCCAACGCCCGTCGTCCGCCGCGGGCTTGGAAAGCGACACCGCGGGGGATCCGGTCGCCGGCAGATCCCTGGTGATCGGCGCCAGCTCACCGTACGTACGGGCCTGGTACGTCGCCTCCAGCCGCTCCTCGAACTCCGCCATGTCGAGCCGCCCCTCCGCGAGGGCGTCCCTGAGGATCTCGGCGACTCGTTCACGATCGGCGTCGGAGGCGCGCAACTCCGGGGCATCGTCGGTCATAGGAGCAGACTACGAGCTGACGGCGGCCGGGACTACGCGGTTGTACGCTCCGCGTAGATCGTCGCGATCACCGTCTCGATGTCGGGCTCGCGGACGGACAGGTCCACCAGCGGGTACTCCGCCGCGATCCTCGCCACCAGCGGCGCCGCCGACTCGGAGGCGGGGAACGCCAGCCACTGCCGCGGCCCCTCCACCTTCACCACCCGCGCCGAGCCGCCCGCCTCGATCGGCGGGAGCTCCCGCTCCAGGTCGACCACCAGGGTCCGTTCGCTCTCGCCCACCTCGTGCAGCCCGGCGAGCGGACCGTCGTACATCAGCCGCCCGTGGTCGATGACCATCACCCGGGAGCACAACTGCTCGATGTCCTGGAGGTCGTGGGTGGTGAGCAGGACCGTGGTGCCGCGTTCCGCGTTCAGCTCCCGCAGGAACTCGCGGACCCTGGCCTTGGAGATCACGTCCAGGCCGATCGTCGGCTCGTCCAGGTAGAGGACGTCCGGGTCGTGCAGGAGCGCGGCCACGATGTCGCCGCGCATTCGCTGGCCGAGGGAGAGTTGCCGTACCGGGACGTCCAGCAGCGTGTCCAGGGACAGGAGTTCGACCAGGCGGTCCAGGTTCTCCCGGTAACGGGCGTCCGGGATGCGGTACATGCGGTGCATCAGCCGGTAGGAGTCGACGAGCGGGAGGTCCCACCACAGGGTGGTGCGCTGCCCGAAGACGACGCCGATGCGGTGGGCCAGCTTCGTGCGCTCGCGGGACGGGTCGATCCCGGCGACCCGGAGCCGGCCCGCGCTCGGGGTCAGGATGCCCGTCAGCATCTTGATCGTCGTCGACTTGCCGGCGCCGTTCGGACCGATGTACCCCACCATCTCGCCGCGCGCCACCGTGAACGAGAGCGAGTCCACCGCCCGTACCTGCCGGCGCTCCCGCTTCAGGAAACCGGCCTTCTTGCGGACCTCGAAGACCTTCTCGACCCCGTCGACCTCGATGAACATCGTCAACTCCCCGTACTCCGGTAGGACCTGAGACCCGCCCGCCACGCCAGCCCCGCCAGCGCGCAGCACACCGCCGCCACCAGCGGCGGCGACCACACCGTCCACTCCGGCAGCCGCAGCGGGTACGACCGCCCCAGTACGTACGCCGCCGGCACCCAGTTGACGAAGGCCAGCGGCAGCATGAACGTCACCCCGCGCACGAACTCCTTCCCGAACACCGTCGGCGGGTACTGGAGCAGCGTCGTACCGCCGTAGGTGAACGCGTTCTGCACCTCGGCCGCGTCCTGCGCCAGGAACTGGAAGGCCGCGCCCGCCACGAACAGCGCACAGAAGATCACCGCACCGCTGCCCAGCATCAGCGGCACCAGGAGCAGCTTCGCCGCCGTCCAGTGGACGTCCACCGACACCGTCGCCCAGCCGAGGACCACCGCGCCCTGGGTGATCCGGCCGAGCCGGCGCAGCGCGAAGCGGTCCGCGCCCACCTGGGCGAGGACCGGGGCCGGCCGCACCAGCAGCGTGTCGAAGGAACCGTCCCGGATCCGGGAGCCCAGCACGTCCATCGAGCCGAGCACCAGGTCGGCCACCCCGAACGCGGTCGCCGACAGGCCGTACAGGAAGGCGACCTCGGGCAGCGACCAGCCGCCCAGCGAACCCACCCGGCTGAACATCAGCAGGATCGTCGCGAAGTCCAGGCCGGTCACCAGCAGGTTCCCGGCCACCGTGAGGAGGAAGGAGGTCCGGTAGATCATCGTCGAGCGGACCCACATCCCGGCGATCAGCCGGTACGTCCGCAGCCCCTCCAGGGCACGCTCACCCACCCTGCACCACCACCCGCCGGGTCGCCGCCGACTGCACCAGCCTGCCCACCGCCAGCAGCACCACCGCCCAGGCGGCCTGGAAGGCGAACGCCTCCGGCGCGCCGGTCTCCCCCATCAGCACGTCGGCCGGCATCTGGATCAGCGCCGCCCACGGCAGGGCCCGCGCGATCTCGCCGAGCGCGCCCGGGAACACGTTCAGCGGCAGGGTCATCCCCGAGAAGAACACCCCCGTGATCATCATGACCTGGTTGACGCCCATGCCGTCCATCAGCCAGAACACGCTCAGCGCCGCCAGGTAGCGGATGCCGAAGCTGACGAGCATCGCCAGCAGCAGCGCGACCAGGAAGGCCGCCCAGGTGCCGGCGTCGGACGGCAGCGCCGTCGGGAAGAACACCGCGCCGAACAGGAAGGGGATCACGCCCCGGCCCAGCATCTGGAAGAGCGAGCGGCCCAGGTCCGTCGCCAGCCACCACAGTTGCAGGTCCGCCGGACGGTACAGGTCGATCGCGATCGCGCCGGTTCGGATACGCTCCATCAGGTCTTTTTCGACACCCCCGCCCTGGATGGCGAGCGTCGCGTAAAGGCACTGACCGAGCCACACGTAGGTGACGGCCTGCGCCTGGTCGTAGCCTCCGAGGTGCGGTTTCTCGTCCCACAGCGCCAAGTACGTGTAGACGAGAATGATCCCGAAGGCCGTGTTGGTGAACACCCCTGCCGCAGTGGCCGCCCGGTACGTCGCGTACCTTCGGAAACCCCCCGCCGCGACGGCCGTGTACAACCGTCCCGCGCCCACGCCAACCGACCTCCCGGACCGCCCGACACCGAAGCGCAGGAGCCTACTGCGCGAACGACACCGCAGGCCACGCAATTTCCGTGACCGAAGCGTGCCGGAATCCGGGAACGGAACGCACGGTGCGAGAGTCTTCATCAGGGGGCGCAGAAGCGTACGAGGTCGTACTGGAACAAATGTACGACGCGAAACAGGAGTCCGTGCAGCACATGAGCGACGAGCCGCAGCCGCAGCAGCCGAACGAGGGCGGCGGAGGCCCGACGGAGCCGCCGGCTGCGGCCGAGGGGAAGCAGACGAAGCCAGCCGAGCCGGCCGAGGAGGCGAAGACACAGCCGACCGCCGCGGCCGACGAGCCGCAGCCGCAGAGATCCGCCGCGGCGGACCAGGCGGCGGCACAGGAGCCCGCCGAGCCGCGGGGAACGACGGCGGCCCAGGGCACCCAGGCAGCGGCCGCTGGAGACCAGGGGGCGCGGGCAGCCGCCGCGGGAGAAGGTCAGCGAGGAGCGCGGCCAGCCGCAGCAGCAGACCAGCCGAGTCCGCAGGCACCCGGCGCGGCAGACCAGCCGCGGGCGCAGGCACCCGCCGCGCCCGGGGGGCCGAAGGTACCGGTGGCCGGCGTGCCCGGCACGCCGGGGCGGCAGGCACCCGCCGCCGGAGGCCGGCCGGGGACGCAGGCGGCCGCGCCCGGAGACGAGCCGAGTCCGCAGGCACCCGGCGCGCCCGGGGGGCCGAAGGTACCGGTGGCCGGTGCCGCTGCTCAGGACACGCACACGCAGCAGCTCACCGCCGTGCGGAAGCCGCCGGCGCAGCGGGCCGCGCCGGCCGAGGACACGCAGACGCGGCAGCTCGCGGCGATCAGGGTGCCGAAGGCACCGGCGGCCACGCCGCCCGCGGCGGTCACGGCGTCCGGGGCGGAGCCGCCCGCCGCCGACGCGGAGACGAAGGGGGGCGGGAAGAAGATGAAGCGGACCAGGCGCACCGGATGGCGGCGGATCATCCCCACCTGGCGGATGCTGCTCGGCACCTTCGTGCTCGGCGCACTCCTGCTGATCGGCCTGTTCTTCCTCGGCTACTCGATGGTGAAGATCCCGGCGGCCAACGCGTTCGCCACCAAGCAGTCCAACGTGTACCTGTACGCCGACGGCTCCCAGCTCGCCCGCGACGGCGAGGTCAACCGGGAGAACGTGACCCTCGCCCAGGTCTCCAAGGACGCCCAGCACGCCGTGCTCGCCGCCGAGGACCGCGACTTCTACATTGAGTCCGCCGTCGACCCCAAGGCGATGCTGCGCGCCGCCTGGAACACCGCGACCGGCAAGGGCACCCAGTCCGGCTCGACGATCACCCAGCAGTACGTGAAGAACTACTACCTCGCGCAGGAGCAGACCGTCACCCGCAAGGTGAAGGAGGTGTTCGTCGCGATCAAGCTGGACCGCAACGAGTCCAAGGACCGGATCCTGGAGGGCTACCTCAACACCAGCTACTTCGGCCGCAACGCCTACGGCATCCAGGCCGCCGCCCAGGCCTACTACGGCAAGGACGCCGCCGATCTCGACCCGGCCCGCGCCGCCTACCTCGCCGCGCTCGTCAACGCGCCCAGCGAGTACGACGTCGTCGCCCACCCCGAGAACAAGGCCGCGGCCATCGCCCGCTGGAACTACGTCCTCGACGGCATGGTCAAGAAGGGCTGGCTCAGCGAGACCAAGCGGGCCGCCATGAAGTTCCCGATGCCCAAGGAGCAGACCGTCTCCACCGGCATGTCCGGGCAGCGCGGCTACATCGTCAACGCCGTCAACGACTACCTGGTCAAGAACAAGATCATCGACTCGGACTCCCTGGAGGCCGGCGGCTACCGCATCACCACCACCCTGGAGAAGGACAAGCAGAACGCCTTCGTCAAGGCGGTCGACGACAAGCTGATCTCCCAGCTGGACAAGAAGAACAACAAGGTCGACAACTACGTCCGCGCGGGCGGCGCCTCCGTCGACCCGAAGACCGGCAGCGTCGTCGCCATGTACGGCGGCATCGACTACGTGAAGCAGTACACCAACGGCGCGACCCGCGGTGACTTCCAGGTCGGCTCCACCTTCAAGCCGTTCGTGTTCGCCTCCGCCGTCGACAACGGCTCCACCACCCAGTCCGGGCAGACCATCACCCCGAACACCTACTACGACGGCACCAACAAGCGCACCGTCCAGGGCTGGCCCGGCGGCGCCTACGCACCGGAGAACGAGGACGAGAAGTCGTACGGACAGATCACCGTCCGCAAGGCCACCGACCTGTCGGTGAACTCGGTGTACGCGCAGATGGCCGTCGACGTCGGCCCCTCCAAGGTCAAGCAGACCGCCGTCGGCCTGGGCATCCCCGCCGACACCAAGGACCTCCAGCCGTACCCGTCCATCGCGCTCGGCACCGCCACCGCCAGCGTCCTGGACATGGCGGAGGCCTACGCCACGCTCGCCAACCACGGCAAGCACGGCACGTACACGATGGTCGCGAAGATCACCAAGAACGGCACGGAGACCGTCCAGCTGCCCACGTCCAAGACCGTCCAGGCGGTCAGCCGCCAGGCAGCCGACACCACCACGTCGGTCCTGCAGAGCGTCGTCGACAACGGCACCGCCACCGCCGCCCAGGCCGCGGGCCGCCCGGCCGCAGGCAAGACCGGCACCGCGGAGGAGGACACCGCCGCCTGGTTCGCGGGCTACACCCCCGATCTCGCGACCGTCGTCTCCGTGATGGGCCAGGACCCGGTCACGGCCGCCCACAAGCCGCTCTACGGCGCGCTGGGCCTCGCCCGGATCAACGGCGGCGGCGTCCCCACCGAGATCTGGTCGCAGTACACCAAGGCCGCCCTCAAGGGCACCGCGCCCTTCGCCTTCGACCTCGACCTCCAGGCGGGCGCCGAGACCCAGGCACCCGCCACCCTCGGCCCGGCCACCCCGGGTACCGGCGGCCAGGACAACGGCGGCACCCCGGGCACCGGCGGCCAGGACAACGGCGGCACCACCGGCGGCGACCAGAACACCGGCGGCACCACCGGCGGCGGCACGACGGGCGGCTCCCCCACGTCCGGCACGACGGGTGGCTCCCCCACGTCCGGCACCGGCAACGGCGGTACGACCACCTCCGGCACCAGTACCGGTACGACGACCTCGGGCACCGACTCCGGGACCTCCGCGGGAACCACCACCGACGGGACCAGTACGGGCACCTCGGCCGGGACCGGGGACGCCGGGACGTCGACGGGGACCACGGCCGGCGACAACGGCGGCGGCCTCGGATTCGGGTAGCCGCCCACCGGACCGGTCAGTGACCGCTGGTCGCCTTGAGCCCCACCACGGCGACCAGCAGCAGGCACACGAAGAAGATCCGGGCGGCGGTGGCCGGCTCCCCGAGCACCACCATCCCGAACACCGCCGCCCCCGCCGCCCCGATCCCCACCCATACGCCGTACGCGGTACCGAGGGGCAGGGACCGGGCGGCGTACGACAGCAGCAGCATGCTGGCGACGATCCCGGCGCCGGTGAACAGACTGGGTACGGGCCGGGTGAAACCGTCGGTGTACGGGGGTTCGGGGGTGTCCCCCAATGAGCGCAGCATTCCGACGGACCAGCTGACCTCCAGCAGACCGGCGACGACGAGCAGAACCCAGGCCATGACGGCACCTCCGAGACGTTTCGCTGAGCACGGGGTGCGTCGTCTTTGCCCCCACGGTCCCGGTACAGCGCGTCTCGTCGGGCTGACCCTTCGAAGGTAGCAAAGAAACGACAAAAAGAGCTGGTGACCGTAGCCACCAGCCCTTTTCTACCGTCGATTCACAGATACAGGCCGGTCGAGTCCTCCGAGCCCTCGAACCGGTCGGCGGCCACGGCGTGCAGATCGCGCTCCCGCATCAGCACGTAGGCCACGCCCCGCACCTCGACCTCGGCACGGTCCTCCGGGTCGTACAGCACCCGGTCGCCGGGCTCCACCGTCCGCACGTTCTGACCGACCGCGACCACCTCGGCCCAGGCCAGCCGACGCCCGACCGCCGCCGTGGCGGGGATCAGGATGCCCCCGCCCGACCGGCGCTCGCCCTCCCCGGTGTCCTGCTTGACCAGAACCCGGTCGTGCAGCATCCGGATGGGCAGCTTGTCGTGCTGGCTGCTCTGCTCGTCTCTCTTGGCGCTCACGCCTTGAACCTACCTGCCTCTGATCAGCTCTTACGCCGCCGGGTGCCGCTGAGGACCAGCAGCCCGACCACGCCCACGGCGACGAGGGCGACCGGCACGACCCGCTCGAGGCGCGGCGCGCCCCCCTCGTCCACGAACTGGGCCTTCACATCGCTCACGACCCGGTTGACCTGGACATAGGCCCTCCCGAGGGTGTGGTCGACGTTGGCCGCGACCTTGGCCTTCGCGTCGCCGACGATGGTCTTCGGGTGCACCCGCACCCCGATCTCGTCCAGCGTCTCGGCCAGCACCTCGCGGCGGCGCTTGATGTCCGCCTCGATCTGCGCCGGGGTTCTGGTGTCCGACGTCTCCGCCACCGTAGGCCCTCCGAACTCTGCGGTACTGCATGTTCTGGACAGTCTGTCAGTTCTCGCCCCGGCCGCCATGTCAGGACCCCCCGTTACGCTAGAGCGATGAGCGAGCGACTCCAGCCCGGGGACGTAGCCCCCGACTTCACCCTCCCCGACGCCGACGGCAACGAGGTGTCCCTCTCCGCCCACAAGGGCCGCAAGGTCATCGTCTACTTCTACCCCGCGGCCCTCACCCCAGGCTGCACGAAGCAGGCGTGCGACTTCACGGACAACCTCTCCCTGCTCGCCGACGCCGGCTACGACGTCCTCGGCATCTCCCCCGACGCCCCGGAGAAACTCGGCAAGTTCCGCGAGAAGGAGAACCTCAAGGTCACCCTCCTCGCCGACCCCGACAAGAAGGTCCTGGACGCGTACGGCGCCTTCGGCGAGAAGATGAACTACGGCAAGACGTATCTGGGCGTCATCCGCTCCACGATCATCGTCGACGAGACCGGCAAGGTCGAAAAGGCCCTCTACAACGTCCGCGCCACCGGCCACGTAGCCAAGATCATCAAGGATCTGGGCATCTGACGCCCACCCCCTCTCGCACCGACGGCCCGCCCCGGGACGACCCGGGACGGGCCGCTCCTCTTTTCCGGGCGTGACTGTCCGATAACCGGTTCGTTACTCCGTACGGGCTGCGAACGCGCGGCCGGAGACGGAGGGGGCTCGGTGGGAGCGAGTGCGTACACCAGGGAGCGGCTGACAGAGGCGGCTCGGGGAGCGCGGACGCTGTCGGAGGCGTTGGGGAGGCTGGGGGTGGATCCGGGGAGTTCGACGCGGCGGTATGTGTACGAACGGATGAAGAAGCTGGGCGTGGACGTGTCGCACTTCGAGCGGGAGGGGGTGAAGTGGACACGGGAAGCACTGGAGGGGGCGGTGGCGGCCTCGACGAACATGTGCGAGGTGCTGCGCCGACTGGGGCTTGAGGTGGTCGGCGGGCATCACACGCACATCAGCCGACGGGTCAAGGCGTACGGGATCGACACCTCACATTTCCGGCTACCGACCCGGCAGGGCAAGCCGTGGCGTCCGCGAACCCCCGAAGGGCTGCTCATCGAGCAGTCGGAGGACCGTGCCCGCCGCATTCCGAGCGACCGGCTCAGGTGGGCGATGACGGCGATGGGCGTGCCGGAGCTCTGCGCCGGGTGCGGCACGGAAGCGGTCTGGCGAGGCCGCCCGCTCCCGCTGGAGGTCGACCACATCGACGGCAACTGGCGCGACAACCGCATCCAGAACCTGCGCCTGCTCTGCCCCAACTGCCACTCCACCACGGACAGCTATCGAGGGCGAGGCAAAGGCCGCACCCAGGGTGGCTCGGCATGAGCAGCGGCGTGCGGTACACCCGTGAACGGCTGGAGGAAGCGGCCCGGCTGTGCTCCAGCATCGATGACGTGATCGCCTACTGCGGCAGCGCCCCTTACGCCAGACTCGATCGCTACCTCCGCGAGCGCTTCACCCACTTCGGAATCGACATCTCGCACTTCCTTGACCCCGGCCGGCAAACGCGCCCCGGGACCGACGAGTTACGCGCGGCAGTGGCCGAGTCGGTCTCCGTCTCCGGAGTACTGCGCCTGCTGCGGCGCCCGGATACCAGCACTCAGCGTGCACGGCTACGCCAGTGGATCGCCGAGGAAGGACTGGCCACCGCGCACTTCCTTGGGCAGGCGCATTCACGGGGAAAGAGCCGCCCGGACAAGGCCAAGCGTCCAGAGGACATCCTGGTCAAGCACAACGGCAAGCGCCGGACCAGGACCCATCTGCTGCGCCGGGCGCTTTGCCGAGTTGGCGTGCCCGAAGCCTGCGCAGAGTGCGGAGTGGGTTCCGAATGGCTCGGCAAACCAATGACTCTCGAGATCGACCACATCAACGGAGACTGGAGCGATGACCGACAGGAGAACTTGCGGCTGCTCTGCCCCAACTGCCACGCGATCACCGACACGTGGTGCAGAGGCGGCAATCGACGCCGTCCACAATCCGGGTAGCATGGGCGGGCACGCGGCCGTTGCTGAATGGTATAAGCAGAGGTTTTAGGTGCCTCGGGGCATTTGCCCATGTGGGTTCGACTCCCATCGGCCGCACGTTCAGAGGGGCTGCCCTGCCCTGCCGGGCGGCCCCTCCCCCGTTCTCAGCCCAGC
The DNA here is from genome assembly GCF_040634175.1 of Streptomyces sp. NPDC007162. NCBI lineage: Bacteria > Bacillati > Actinomycetota > Actinomycetes > Kitasatosporales > Streptomycetaceae > Streptomyces > Streptomyces sp. NPDC007162. The sequence goes on along the minus strand of NZ_JBEYFC010000091.1, from coordinate 7,759 downwards.
AGTTCCCGCACCGCCGGCACCAGTGCCCGGAACGCCTTCCCCCGGTGGCTGATCGCGTTCTTTTCGGCGGGGGTCAGTTCGGCGCATGTGCGCGTCTCTCCCTCCGGCTGGAGGATCGGGTCGTAGCCGAAGCCGTTCGTGCCGGTGGGGGTGTGGCGGAGGGTGCCGCGGAGTCGGCCCTCGACCACGCGCTCCGTGCCGTCGGGGAGGGCCAGGGCCGCCGCGCAGGCGAAGTGGGCGCCCCGGTGTTCGTCGGCGATGTCGGAGAGCTGGGCCAGGAGCAGGTCGAGGTTGGCCTTGTCGTCGCCGTGGCGGCCGGCCCAGCGGGCGGAGAAGATGCCGGGGGCGCCGTGCAGGACGTCGACGCAGAGGCCGGAGTCGTCGGCGACGGCCGGGAGGCCGGTGGCCCGGGCGAGGGTGTGGGCCTTGAGGAGGGCGTTCTCGGCGAAGGTGACGCCCGTCTCCCTGACGTCGGGGATGTCGGGGTACGCGTCGGCGCCGACCAGTTCGTGGGGCAGTCCCGCCTCGGCGAGGATCGAGTGCAGCTCGGTGATCTTTCCGGCGTTGCGGGTGGCGAGGATCAGGCGGGGCGTCGTGGTCATGGGTGGCAGTATCGCAAGTGCCCCGGCGGCCGGTTACGGCGTGCAGACCTTCGTGAGTTCGCCGGCGGCGTCGGTGACCGGCGCGACGTCGGGGGTGGAGTCGCCGTTCCTGATGGCCGTGCGGACGTTGTCCACGGCTCGTTGGAGGTCGTCGACGGCCTTGTTGACGTCGGTGTCGTCCGTCCTGTCGCCGATCTTCTTGAGGTTCTGCTGGATGGAGTCGAGGGCGGCATCGGCCCGGGTGGGGTCGTTCGCGGCGTTCTCGACGGCCTGCTGGAGGCCGGTGACGCCGTCGGCGATGGAGTCGGCGGTCTGGACGCAGTCCAGGGCCTTGTCGACGGTGCCGCAGCCGGTGAGCAGGGCGGCGGCGAGTGCGGTGGTCGCGGCTGCGGCGGCGATGGCGGTGGTGCGACGGCCTCGGCGTCGGCTGGCGACCATGAAAGTGTTCCCCTCCCCGTTGACGGCTGGCCGGGCGCACGGTTGTTCACGCCGTGCGCCCGTAGTCATAGGGACGCGGGGTCGGGCGCCCTGGTTGCCTCGGCTTTTTTGGTTCCCTTTACTGTCCGCTCACTGCTGCGCGGCGGCGGATTCGAGGGCGGCCCGCTGGATGGCGGCGAGGTCGGTGCAGCCGGCGACGGCGAGGTCGAGCAGGGCGTTGAGTTCGTCGCGGGCGAAGGGCTCGGCCTCGGCGGTGCCCTGGACCTCGACGAAGCGGCCGTCGCCGGTGCAGACGACGTTCATGTCGGTCTCGGCCCTGACGTCCTCCTCGTAGCAGAGGTCGAGGAGCGGGACCGAGCCGACGATGCCGACGGAGACGGCGGAGACCGTGCCGGTGAGGGGCTGGCGTCCGGCCTTGACGAGCTTGCGTCCCTTCGCCCAGGCGACGGCGTCGGCCAGGGCCACGTACGCGCCGGTGATGGCCGCGGTGCGGGTGCCGCCGTCGGCCTGGAGGACGTCGCAGTCGAGGACGATGGTGTTCTCGCCGAGGGCCTTGTAGTCGATGACGGCGCGCAGGGAACGGCCGATGAGGCGGGAGATCTCGTGGGTGCGGCCGCCGATCTTGCCCTTGACGGACTCGCGGTCGCCGCGGGTGTTGGTGGCGCGGGGCAGCATGGAGTACTCCGCGGTGACCCAGCCCTCGCCGCTGCCCTTGCGCCAGCGGGGGACGCCTTCGGTGACGGAGGCGGTGCAGAAGACCTTGGTGTCGCCGAAGGAGACGAGGACGGAGCCTTCGGCGTGCTTGCTCCAGCCGCGTTCGATGGTGACGGGGCGGAGCTGTTCGGGGGTGCGGCCGTCGATGCGTGACATGGCGACGAGCCTATCCATAGCGCCGAAGGGGCTCCTCCCCAGGCGGGAGGAGCCCCTTCGGGGTGGATCAGCGGTTACATCATGTCCTCGATCTCGGCGGCGATCGGGTCGGCGTCGGTGCCGATGACGACCTGGATGGCGGTGCCCATCTTGACGACGCCGTGGGCGCCGGCGGCCTTCAGGGCGGCCTCGTCGACCTTGGAGGCGTCGTGCACCTCGGTGCGCAGCCGGGTGATGCAGCCCTCGATCTCGTCGATGTTGTCGATTCCGCCGAGGCCGGCGACGATCTTCTCAGCCTTGCTGGCCATGTAGTTTCTCCCTGATCCGAACCGCTTTGTCGCAGTAACCCACAGTTGGCCCATCTTTGCGAGCGGTCGTGCCGCGGGTGCCGAATGATGGCGAGCACCGCGGCGGAACCGTCTGCCGACTGGTCTACACCAGCGGGCGGGTGGTCGCCAAACCCCTGCGGTGGAGCCGAGCGGCCCGGAGGACGCGCCATGAGTGCCGAGAGCGCCGACAGCACGGCCGGTCCCGCGCGGGAGCGGTGGCACGTCCTGTTCCAGGGGTTGCAGAAGATGGGGCGGAGCCTTCAGCTGCCGATCGCGGTGCTGCCGGCGGCGGGCATCCTGAACCGGCTGGGGCAGCCCGACATCTTCGGGGTCGGGGGGCTTGGCTGGACGGGCGTGTCCAAGGTGATGCAGGGGGCGGGCGGGGCGCTGCTCGACGGTTCGGTCGGACTGCCGCTGCTGTTCTGTGTCGGGGTCGCGATCGGGATGGCGAAGAAGGCGGACGGTTCGACGGCGTTGGCGGCGGTGGCGGGCTTCCTCGTCTACTACGGGGTGCTGCACCAGTTCCCGCAGTCCTGCCCGGGTGGGTCGAGGACGCTGCCCGGGATCGGGTGCCAGGTGAGCGACGGGACGGTGTCGACGTGCACGTTCCAGAATCCGGGGGTCTTCGGCGGGATCGCGCTGGGATTGCTGACCGCCTTCTTCTGGGCCCGGTACCACCGGACGAAGCTGGTGGACTGGCTGGGGTTCTTCAACGGGCGGCGGCTGGTCCCGATCATCATGTCGTTCGTGGCCATGGGGTTCGCCGCGCTGTGCCTGTGGATCTGGCCGCCGGTCGGGAGCGGCCTGGAGAGCTTCAGTCACTGGCTGCACGGGGTGGGGGTGTGGGGCGCGGGGGTGTTCGGGCTCGCGAACCGGGCGCTGCTGGTGGTGGGGCTGCACCAGTTCCTGAACGTGCCCCTCTGGTTCCAGTTCGGCAGCTACACGACACCGGACGGGCGGACGGTGCACGGTGACATCAACATGTTCCTCGCGGGTGATCCGCAGGCGGGCCAGTTCACGTCGGGGTTCTTCCCGATCATGATGTTCGCGCTGCCGGCGGCCGCGCTCGCCATCACGCACTGCGCGAAGCCGCACCGGCGCAAGGAGATCGGCGGTCTGATGCTGTCGGTGGCCCTGACCTCGTTCGTCACCGGCATCACCGAGCCGCTCGAGTACTCGTTCATGTTCGTCGCGCCGCTGCTGTACGTGGCGCACGCGGTGCTGACCGGGGTGTCGATGGCGGTGACCTGGGGGCTCGGGGTGCACGACGGGTTCGGCTTCTCGGCGGGGCTGATCGACTACGTCATCAACTGGCGGCTGGCGACGAAGCCCTGGCTGATCGTGCCGATCGGCCTGTGCTTCGCGGCGGTCTATTACGTGGCCTTCCGGTTCGCGATCACGCGGTTCGACCTGAGGACACCGGGGAGGGAGCCGGAGGACGAGGTGGAGGACGTCACCAAGGCCTGAGCGGCCTGTCACCGGATGGCGTACGCCGGGTAGCGCTGCGGTCGCGGGATTGACGGGTTCCTTATAACGCCCCCATCGTGTACAACAGGTCTACACCACTGAGTGGTGTAGACCATCACCGATGGAGGAAGTCTATGAGCACCGCCACCGCGCCCACGGCGGCTCCCGCGAAGAAGCGGGGATCCGGGCTGTTCCAAGGCCTGCAGAAGGTCGGCCGCAGCCTCCAGCTGCCGATCGCCGTGCTCCCGGCGGCCGGTCTGCTGCTCCGCTTCGGCCAGCAGGACATCCACGACAAGCTGCACCTGCCGGACAAGGTCACGGCGGTGTTCGCCACGGCGGGTGGCGCGATCTTCGACAACCTCCCGCTGCTGTTCTGCATCGGTGTCGCGATCGGTTTCGCCAAGAAGTCGGACGGCTCGACCGCGCTGGCGGCGCTGGTCGGCTTCCTGGTCTACAGCAACGTCCTGAAGGCGTTCCCGGTCACCGAGGCGAAGGTCCAGGCGGGCGCGGACATCGCCGCCACCTACAACAACCCCGGTGTGCTGGGCGGCCTGGTGATGGGTCTGCTGGGCGCGGTGGCCTGGCAGCGGTTCCACCGCACCAAGCTGGTGGACTGGCTCGGCTTCTTCAACGGCCGCCGGCTGGTCCCGATCATCATGGCCTTCGTCGGTACCCTCATGGGCGTCTTCTTCGGCCTGATCTGGGAGCCGATCGGCAACGGCATCTCCGACTTCGGCAAGTGGATCACGGGCCTCGGCGCCTTCGGTGCCGGTCTGTTCGGTCTGATCAACCGCGCGCTGATCCCGGTCGGCATGCACCAGTTCGTGAACACCGTCTCCTGGTTCCAGATCGGCGACTTCAAGAACTCCGCCGGTGTGGTCGTCCACGGTGACCTGACCCGCTTCTTCGCCGGTGACCCGACGGCCGGTCAGTTCATGTCCGGCTTCTTCCCCATCATGATGTTCGGCCTGCCGGCCGCCGCCCTGGCCATCGCGCACACCGCCCGCCCGGAGCGCCGCGCGGCCGTGCTGGGCATGATGATGTCGATGGCGCTGACCTCCTTCGTGACCGGTGTGACCGAGCCGATCGAGTTCACCTTCATGTTCATCGCGCCGCTGCTGTACGTGATCCACGCGGTCCTGACCGCCCTGTCCATGGCGATCACCTGGGCGCTCGGGGTGCACGCGGGCTTCACCTTCTCCGCGGGTGTCATCGACTACATACTCAACTGGAACCTGGCGACCAAGCCCTGGCTGATCATCCCGATCGGCCTGGTCTTCGGAGCGGTCTACTACTTCGTCTTCCGGTTCGCCATCATCCGGTTCAACCTCCCCACCCCGGGCCGCGAGCCCGAGGAGGAGGTCGAGGACCTCACGAAGGCGTGAGTCCGGCAGCACCCATGACGAAGGCCCCCGCCGCGGCGGGGGCCTTCTCGTGTACGGCCCTGAACGCCGTACACACGTCAGATCTCGTACGTCGCTCTCGGCGCCGCGAGTTCCACCGGGCCGTCGAAGACCTCGCGCGCGTCGGCGAGGTTGACGGCGGGGTCGGTCCACGGCGGGATGTGGGTGAGGACCAGCTTGCGGGCCCCGGCGCGGGCGGCGGTCTCGCCGGCCTCGCGGCCGTTGAGGTGCAGGTCCGGGATGTCCTCCTTGCCGTGCGTGAACGCGGCCTCGCACAGGAACAGGTCGGTGTCCCGGGCCAGCTCCTCCAGCGTCTCGGTGACGCCGGTGTCGCCCGAGTAGGTCAGGGACTTCCCGGCGTGCTCGACGCGGATGCCGTACGCCTCCACGGGGTGCCTGACCCGCTCGGTGTGGACGGTGAAGGGGCCGACGTCGAACGTGGACGGCTTGACCGTGTGGAAGTCGAAGACCTCGCTCATCGAGGAGGCGGTGGGGGTGTCGGCGTAGGCCGTGGTGAGCCGGTGTTCGGTGCCCTCGGGGCCGTAGACGGGGAGCGGGGGGCACGGGCCGCCGTCGTGGCGGTAGTAGCGCGCCACGAAGTAGGCGCACATGTCGATGCAGTGGTCGGCGTGCAGATGGCTCAGGAAGATCGCGTCGAGGTCGTAGAGACCGCAGTGGCGCTGCAGCTCGCCCAGGGCGCCGTTGCCCATGTCGAGGAGCAGCCGGAAGCCGTCGGCCTCTACGAGGTAGCTCGAGCAGGCCGATTCCGCGGACGGGAACGACCCCGAGCAGCCGACGACGGTGAGCTTCATGAAGCAGAAACCTCCGTTGGCGGGACGCCCGGACGGACCGGGAACTGGAGTCGGGAAAATGGGGTGGGCGGGGGTCGTGCGGTTTGTCGAGCGTAAGGCGCAAAAGGGCCGGTCGCTCCTCCGCCAGGGGCCGTTGTGTGCGAACTCACCTGTGCTGTCACCGGTTCGGCTGGACCGGGGGCGTATCAGGATTGCGTAAGGGCGCGCGTCGATTATCTCGCGCCGGTAACGTCGTCGTATGGACACGTCTTGGTGGCTCGCGCTCGCGGCGGTGGTCCTGCTCGCGCTGGTCGCCACCCTCGTCGACGGCTGGGGCAGGGGGCACCGTCCGCGTGGGCACAGCACGCGCCCCCCGGGGCATCCGCGCAGTACCCGGGACAGGGCCGGACGGCCCCATCCGGGCGACATCTGGTGGGCCAACGTGCCCTACGAGGACGCTCCCGGCGCCAAGGACCGGCCGTGCCTGGTGCTGGCGGTGCGCGGCAACCGGGCCACCGTCGCCAAGATCACCAGCAAGTACCACGACGAGCGCGCCGGGGTGATCCCGTTGCCGCCGGGCTCGGTCGGGGACTCCCAGGGCCGGCCGAGCTTCCTGGAGACGGACGAGCTGCGCGAGCTCGCGGTGTGGGACTTCCGGCGCCGGGTGGGCGTGGTGGACCCGGTGCTGTGGGACCAGGTGCGGCACCTGGCCGGGTGAACCTCATTTCACCCGTACGAGGACGCGCCACTCCTGGATGCCCTTGCAGGAGACCCGGCCGGGCGCGGTGGGCTGCGCGCACAGCGGGCGGGTGGAGCTGAGCGTGACCGTGCCCGCGGCGACGGCCTGGTAGGCGGCTCCGGCGTCACCGCCGCGGAGCATGATCCCGTAGTTCACGGGCTTGAGGGCACCGGTGTCGCCGCCGACGGCGATCTTCTCCCAGGGGCGCTGCGAGGTGCCGGTCAGGGTGATCCGGAGGGTGCCGTGCCGCGCCAGGCAGTAGGTACGGCCGCTGTCGGCGGCGGTGAGCTCGGAGGTCAGGGGCGTGCAGCCGCCGGACGAGCCGCCGGCACCCGTGCCGGAACTCGGGGTCGCGCTCGGGGTGGCGCTCGCGGTCGGGCTCGGGGTGGTGGTGCCGGTGGGGGTCGCGCTGGGGCTCGCGGTCGGCGCGGGAGACACCGCGCCGCCGCCCTGGTCGCCCCCGCCCTGGGAGCCGCAGCCCGCCAGCAGGAGCAGGGTCGTCGCGGCGAGCGACGCGCGGTGGAACGTCGTACGGCGCATGGGGTGTCCGCCTTTCCGTCGGGGAACGGACCCTTGGTGCCGATATGACGTATCCCCCGGTCATACGGATCCCGCACCCGGACGGCTTCCGGGGGCGGGATCCGGTCGGAGCACGGCACTTGTCAGCCGGTCGTCACGGCGGTGTCGTCGACGACGAAGCTGGTCTGGAGCGAGGAGTCCTCGACACCGCTGAACTTCAGGGTGACGGTCGAGCCCGCGTAGGACCCGAGGCTGAAGGACTTCTGCACGTATCCGGAGGCCGCGTTGAGGTTGGAGTACGTGGCCAGGGTGGTCGAACCGGCGCTGACCGTCAGCTTGTCGTACTGGGTGCTGGTGGTGGTCTCGGCGGTGTCGACGTGCAGGTAGAAGGTGAACGTGGTGTTGGTGCAGCCGGCCGGGATCGTCACCGACTGGGACAGCGTGTCGGTGTGGGCGGAGCCGTACCCGTCGAGCCAGGCGTAGTACGAGCCGCCGTGCGCCGACTCGCTGGTGGAGTTGGTGATGACCCCGCTGGAGGCGGTCCAGGTGGTGTTGCCCGACTCGAAGCCGTTGTTGCCCAGCAGCTGCGAGGAGGTGCAGG
>NZ_JBEYFC010000090.1:0-24391 GCF_040634175.1 Streptomyces sp. NPDC007162 | reverse complement strand
ATCGCCGAGTACGCGCCCAACTGGGACTGGCACGACGTGCCGTTGCTCGACCTGCTCGCCGAGCACATCGCCTACCCCCTGTACCTGGACAACCCGTTGCGGGCGAGCGCGGTGGCCGAGCTGTGGTTCGGGGCCGCGCGCGGACGCGAGGACGCCGTGGTGGTGAACCTCGGGACGGGGGTGGGGGCCGGACTCGTCCTGGCCGGCGGGCTGTACCGGGGGGTGAGCAACAGCGCCGGGGAGTGGGGGCACACGACCCTCGTGCTGGACGGACGGCTGTGCCACTGCGGCAACCACGGCTGCGTCGAGACGTACGTCGGCGCCCCCGGCATCATGCTCAACCTGCGCGAACTCAGCCCCCGCAGCACGCTGCTGCACCCCGAGGACCAGACGGCGACCATCGACGCCCTGTCCCACGGGGTCGCCGCGGGCGATCCGGTGGCCGTCAAGGTGGTCCGTAACACCGCCCGCTATCTGGGCGCCGGCGTCTCGGACCTGGTGAACCTGTACAACCCCGAGGTGGTCGTACTCAGCAGCTGGGTCGCCAGGAAGCTGGGCACACCCCTGCTCGACGAGGTCCGCGAGGCCGTCCGGCGGCACGCGCTCAGACGGCCGTTCGCGGCCACCGAGGTCGTCCTCTCCCCCATCCCCACCGATCCGGTGTGCCTGGGCGCGGCCACGTTCGCGCTGGAGGGCGCCCTGCAGACGGTGGGACAGCGGACCCCCAGACGCACCATCCCCGTGAGGAGCCGTACCGCACGACCCGCATGACGACGGAAGGGATGCCGTTTTGACTCGCACCAACAGACCGGTCCTCGCCACGGCCGCGGCCGCACTGGCCGTGACCGGCGCCCTGATCAGCGCCCCGCAGGCGAACGCGGCCGGCAGCGCCCCCGCTGCCGCCGAGGTATCGCCGCACGCGGCCCAGACCATCGACGACATCGGCGCCTCGGGCGCCTGGTGGGTGAACGACCTGCAGCACTTCGACCCCAAGGTGCAGGCCAGGGTGGCGAAACTGCTGTTCTCGAAGCAGGGCCTGGCGATGTCCTCGTACCGCTACAACATCGGCGGGGGCGGAGCCGCGGTCACCACCCCGGCCCGCGCCGCCGAGGACTTCCTGAACCCCGACGGCTCGTACGACTGGAGCAAGGACAAGGGCGGCCGGACGTTCCTGCGGTACGCCGCGCAGTACGGCGTCAAGGACCTGATCGGCTTCGTCAACAGCGCGCCCGCCCGGTGGACCACCAACGGGCAGAGCTGCGGCGGCCGGCTGAAGGCGGAGAACGAGGGCGACTACGCGAAGTACGTCGCCGACGTCACCGACCACTTCGCCCGCCAGGGCGTGAAGCTGGACTACGTCAGCCCCTTCAACGAGCCGGACAACGACTTCGGCTCGTGCGGTCAGGAGGGCATGCAGGTCACCGTCGACCAGCGCGACGACATCGTGCGGGCGCTCGGCGCCGAGCAGCGGGCCCGGCACCAGAAGACGTCCGTCATCGCGGACGAGTCCAGCCAGACCACCCAGTTCGTCTCCGAGCTCCCGCAGTGGATCTCGCAGCCAGGCACCGCGCAGTACGTGTCCGCGCTGGCCCACCACACGTACAACAACCCGAACGACGGCCAGCTCGGCAACGTCTACGAGACGTCGCGGTCGGTCGGCAAGAAGTCCTGGGCCTCGGAGATCTGCTGCTTCGGCAAGGGCTCGACGGGCTGGAACCAGGAGTACGACCCGACCATCGACAACGCCCTGCTGATGTCCCGCATCATCTACAAGGACTTCGCGAGCGCCCACGACTCCGCCTTCCAGTGGTGGGTGGCCCTGGCCAGCGGCTACGGCACCTCCCCCACGGAGAAGAACGACGTCGGCTGGAACGACGGCCTGATCTACTACGACCCCGACTACGCCACGAACGGCAACCAGGCGCTGTACTTCACCAAGCGGTACTACGCGCTCGGCCAGTACAGCAGGTTCGTCAGGCCGGGCTCGGTGGCGCACAACGTGACCGGGGCGCCGGACGGGGTCGAGGTGTCCTCCTACGACCGGGACGGCAGGTGGGTGGTCGTGGTCAACAACCACAACGCCACGGACACACCGCTGACTCTGCACTTCAACAGCAAGGCCCCGGTACGGGCCAGGCAGGCGGTGCGGACCTCGGCCACCGAGGACTGGGCCGACGTCGCGAAGCCGACGGTGAGTTCGGGCACGGCCTCCGCGACCCTGGCCGCCCGCTCGATCACGACGTACGTCTTCGACCAGAAGCGCCACGGCGGTTCAGCCGTCCACGGCGCGCTGGTGGGCAAGCAGTCCGGCAAGTGCCTCACCGCCGACGCCTCCGGGGCCGCCCTCGCCACCTGCACGGGCACCGGCGGCCAGTCCTGGTCGTACGACGCGGACGGCACCCTGAAGGGCGCGAACGGCTATCTGACGGCCTCCGGTTCGGCCCTGACCGCCACCGCCGATCCCACCGGTGACGCGAGCCAGCGCTGGCTCCTGAACGCCAACGGCCAGATCCTGAGCGAGGCGTCGGGCAAGTGCCTGGACGTGAGCGGGCAGGCCACCGCCGACGGCAGCAAGGTGATCCTCTACAGCTGCAACGGCGGCACCAACGAGGCCTGGGCCCGGCAGTAGCGAACACCGCTCCCCACGATCCGAGGGCCGCCTGGCCCCTCCCTGACCCGGCGGCCCTCAACTCTGCCTGCCCTTCCATCTGTTCGTCATCCCGAACCGGGTACAACGTTTCGCGCAGACTTCGTCCAACCTCTTGCCGAAGCATTAGCCGAAGGTTAACGTCCCGCTCCGCAACGCAATTTCGGCCATCTGGCTCGCGCGGTGTTCAAGGCCCCGCACGGCCGTCGCACCACGGCCGCTCTCGACAGACAAGGACGTCAGCATGTCGGCACTGAGCAACAACAACTGGTCCCGCCGGTCTCTGTTCCGGGCGGCCGCGGGCATGGCCGCCGCCGGCACTCTGGCCGCGTGCGGCAGCAACAACGGCCGGGGCGGCGGCAGCGGGTCGGGCACCCAGCTCACGCAGATGTTCCACGCCTACGGCGAGGCGGGCGTGGAGCAGGCGGTCAAGAGGTACCCCACCGCCTACAAGTCCGCCAACGTGACCACGCAGTGGATCACCAGCTCGGACTACGAGAGCAAGCTCTTCGCCACGCTGCTCACCAAGTCCGCCCCCGACGTCTTCGAGTTCCACCCGCAGATCCAGATGGTCAAGAGCGGGCAGGTCGCCGACCTGAGCGACATCATCGACCCGGTCAAGGACGACTTCAACCCGGCCGACATCAAGTCGCACACGGTCGACGGGAAGATCTACGGCGTCCGGATGATCGACGACCCGCAGTTCTTCTTCTACCGGCCCTCGCTCTTCGAGAAGGCCGGCGTGAAGGTCCCGGAGACCCTCGACGAGCTGATCGAGATCTCGGCGAAGCTCACCACGAGCAAGATGAAGGGCCTGTATCTCGGCAACGACCTGCACGCCATCATCAGCCCGCTGATCTGGTCCGCGGGCGCGGACACCCTCGACGACAAGAACCAGATCGCCTACCACACGCCCGGCGTCGTCGAGGGCCTGAAGAAGATGCGCAAGCTGTTCACCAGCGGCGACCTGCTCCTCGGCGCCCCGACCGACTTCTGGGACCCGTCCGCGCTCAACCAGGGCCTGTGCGCCATCCAGTTCTGCGGTATGTGGGCGATGCCGCAGTTCCAGAAGGCCCTCGGCGACGACATCGGGATCTTCCCCTTCCCGAAGACCGTCGACTCCGGCAAGCAGTCCGTCTACAACGGCGGCTGGTCGATGTTCGTCAACGCCAAGGGCGAGAACGTCGACGCCGCCAAGGAGTACGTCAAGTGGCTGTGGATCGACCAGAAGAAGGACCAGGAGGACTTCGCGACGTCGTACGGCTTCCACATCCCGCCGCGCACGTCGATCGCCGCGTCGGCCACCAAGCTCAAGTCCGGTCTGCCCGCGGAGGGCGTGAAGCTCTTCAACGAGTTCGGGCACTTCGACAACATCGCCTGGACCCAGGCCATGATCCAGGGGACCTGGGACCTCATCTCCAACTGTGTCCGCAAGGCCGGTGACCCGGAGAAGGCACTCGACCAGTGCGACACGACCGTCAACCGCGAGCTGAAGAAGCTCTTCGGATAAGTCTCGGACGGACCGGACCCATGTCGACGACCACCACGCGCGACCTCGCGAACCCCGCCCCGGCGAAGGCCAGTCCGGCCAAGCCGCGGCGGGGCCTGCGGGGCAGCCGCACCCTCAACTTCTGGCTCTTCATCAGCCCCTTCCTCATCGGGCTGATCGTCTTCGTCTACGTGCCGATCGGCTGGAGTGTCTACCTCAGCTTCTTCGACGCGCGGTTCACCGTCACGCCGAGCAAGTTCATCGGCTTCGACAACTACACCTACATGCTGACGGACCCCAAGTTCACGGGGTCGCTCGTCACCTTCACCGTCTTCGCCGCGTTCATCGTGCCGACCACCTGGGCGGTGTCGCTCGGCCTCGCGCTGCTGGTCGACCGGATCCGGTTCATGCGGGCGTTCTTCCGGTCGGTGTTCTTCCTGCCGACCGCGTGCAGCTACGTCGCCGCGTCCCTGATCTGGAAGATGTCCATCTTCAGCGGGGTCCGCTTCGGGCTGCTGAACACGGTCCTCGGCTGGTTCGGAATCGACAGCGTCGCCTGGCTGGCCTCCCCCAGTCCGCCCTGGTACTGGCTCGTCATCGTCACGCTCCGGCTGTGGCTGCAGTCCGGCTTCTACATGATCCTCTTCCTGGCGGCCCTGCAGAACATCCCGGGCGAGCTGTACGAGGCCGCCGCCATCGACGGCGCCAAGCGGGGCTGGCAGACCTTCCGGTACATCACCCTGCCGCAGCTGCGGGCCACCTCGACCGCGGTGGTCCTGCTGCTGCTCATCGCCGCCTACCAGGCGTTCGACGAGTTCTACAACCTGCTCGACAAGACCACCTGGGGCCGGCCACCGCTGGTCGAGCTGTACGCCACCGCCCTCGGCACGTCACAGGACTACGGCGCGGGCAGCGCGGGGGCCGTCATCCTGACCCTGCTGATCATCATCGTCACCCTGTTCCAGGGCAAGATCATGGGCTTCGGAAGGGGGGAGGAGTCCAAGTGACCACCACCACGCCCGACATGAAAAAGACCACACCCGCGAAGGCCGGACGCCGACGCGGCGGGGTGATGGGCAACACCGGCCTGTACATCGCCACCGGTGTCGCCACCTTCCTCTTCCTGGTCCCGTTCTACATCCTGCTCCGCAACGCCCTCACCACGGACACGGCCATCACCGGGCCGAGCTGGCAGTTCTTCCCCACGCACCTGCAGTGGGGCAACATCAAGGAGCTGTTCGACGACCCGCAGGTGGACTTCGCCCAGTCCATGTGGAACTCGCTGGTCGTCGCCGTCTCCATGACCGTCGGCATCCTGCTGGTGTGCTCGCTGGCCGGCTACGCCCTGGCCCGCATCCCCTACAAGCACGCCAACAAGATCTTCTACCTCGTCCTGGGCACCCTGATGGTCCCCACCTCCGTGACGTTCGTGCCCAGCTTCGTGCTGGTCTCGTCCCTCGGCTGGGTGGACACCTACCGGGGTCTGATCATCCCGGGCCTGTTCAGTGGTTTCACCTGCTTCCTGTTCCGGCAGTACTTCCTGGGGTTCCCGAAGGAGCTGGAGGAGGCGGCGCGGGTGGACGGGCTGGGTTACTGGGGCTCGTACTGGCGGGTCGTCGTACCCAACTCGCTGAACTTCTTCGCGGCGATCGCCACCATCACCTTCATCGGCGCCTGGAACGCCTTCCTGTGGCCCCTGGTCATCGGCCAGGACCCCGGGGCGTGGACCGTCCAGGTGGTGCTCTCGTCGTACATGACCAACCAGACGGTCGTCTTCCACACCATCTTCATGGCCACCGCCATCTCCATCCTGCCCCTGGTGTTCGTCTTCCTCTTCCTCCAGCGCTGGCTGGTCCAGGGGATCGCGCAGACCGGCATCAAGGGCTGACACCGCACTCTCACGACCTGGAGACCGATGTCTTTTCGTACCTCCGCCACCGACTACGTCGAGGACGTCTCCCCGGGCTCGGGTGCCCTGCCGCCCCGTGCCTGGTACCCACGCTCGGACGCCGCGTCGCTCTCGCTGAACGGCAGGTGGCGCTTCCGGTTGTCGCCGACCGCCGACGCCGAGGACGACGCGTTCGCCGAGCCGGGGTACGACGCCGACGGCTGGGCGGAGGTCTCGGTCCCGGGTCACTGGGTGCTCCAGGGCCATGGCTCACCGATCTACACGAACCACCTCTACCCGTTCCCGGTCGACCCGCCCCGGGTGCCGACCGAGAACCCCACCGGTGACCACCTGCGGTTCTTCGACCTGCCGGAGGGCTGGGACGTCAGCGACGGCGGGGCGGTCCTCCGCTTCGACGGTGTCGAGTCCTGCGCCCGGGTCTGGCTGAACGGCACGGACATCGGCGAGTTCAAGGGCTCCCGGCTGCCGCACGAGTTCGCGGTCGGCCGGCTGCTGAAGCCGGCCGGCAACGTCCTCGCCGTCCGGGTCCACCAGTGGTCGGCCGGCTCGTACCTGGAGGACCAGGACCAGTGGTGGCTGCCCGGCATCTTCCGTGACGTGACGCTGCTGCACCGCCCGGCGGGCGGCGTCCTCGACTTCTTCGTGCACGCCTCCTACGACCACGTCGCCGGCACCGGCACCCTGCGCGTCGACTCCGACGTGGACGGCCGGGTCACCGTGCCGGACCTCGGCATCGACATCGCCACGAGCGAGTCGGCGACCGTCCCGGTCGAGGCGTGGACGGCCGAGACCCCGACGCTGTACGACGGGCTGCTGGCCACCGAGGGCGAGCGGGTGCCGTTGCGGATCGGCTTCCGGACGGTCGAGCTGGCCGACGGACTGATCAAGGTCAACGGGAGGGCGGTCCTCTTCAAGGGCGTCAACCGGCACGAGTGGCACCCGGAGCACGGACGCGCCCTCGACCTGGAGACCATGCGGGCGGACGTGCTGCTGATGAAGCGGCACAACGTCAACGCCGTCCGCACCTCCCACTACCCGCCCCACCCGGCCTTCCTCGACCTGTGCGACGAGTACGGCCTGTGGGTGATCGACGAATGCGACCTGGAGACCCACGGCTTCACCGAGCAGGCCTGGCGGGACAACCCGGTCGACGACGACCGCTGGACCCCGGCCCTGCTGGACCGGGCCGCGCGGATGGTCGAACGCGACAAGAACCACCCGTCGGTGGTGATCTGGTCGCTGGGCAACGAGGCGGGCACCGGGCGCGGTCTGACCGCGATGGCCGAGTGGATCCACGGCCGGGACGCCTCGCGCCTCGTGCACTACGAGGGTGACATCGGCTGCCGTGACACGGACGTGTACTCGCGGATGTACCCCGACCACGCCGAGGTCGAGCGGATCGGCCGGGGCCTCGACGGTGGCACCCACAAACGCCGTGAGCTCCCCCTCATCCTCTGCGAGTACGCCCACGCCATGGGCAACGGACCCGGTGGACTCGCCGACTACCAGCGGATCTTCGAGTCGTACGACCGGCTCCAGGGCGGTTTCGTCTGGGAGTGGATCGACCACGGCATCGAGGACGAGCGGTTCGGCTACGCGTACGGCGGCGACTTCGGCGAGGAGCTGCACGACGGGAACTTCGTCTGCGACGGGCTGGTCTTCCCCGACCGGCGGCCCTCCCCCGGCCTGCTGGAGTACAAGAAGGTGATCGAGCCGGTCCGCATCGAGGGCGACGGCACCACCGTCCGCGTCACCAACAAGCAGGACTTCGCCGACCTGTCGGCGCTGGCCTTCGAGTGGTCGTACCAGGTCGACGGCGAGACGGTGGAGTCGGGCAGCCTCGCCGTACCGGCGCTGGCGGCCGGCGAGTCGACGGAGCTGAAGCTGCCGGAGCCGCCCGTGCCGGACGGCGGCGAGACGCAGTGGACGGTACGGGCCCTGCTGGCCGCCGACACCGGCTGGGGGCCGAAGGGTCATGTCGTGGCCTGGGGGCAGTCCGCTCCGAGTGCGCGGCGGGCACCGTCATTCGTCGCGTCCGGTGGGCCGGTGGCGTCCGGCGAGGGACTGATCGCTCTCGGCCCGGCGGTCCTCGACGCCCGCACCGGCGCGCTGCGGAGCATCGGCTCGGTCGAGGTGACCGGGCTGCGCCTGGACGTGTGGCGGGCGACGACCGACAACGACGACGGTGCCGCCTGGCAGAGCGACCTGCGCTACGCCGAGCTCTGGCGCACGTTCGGGCTGCACCGCATGCGGCACCGCCTGGACGCGGTGGAGCAGGACGGCGACGCGCTGACCGTGCGGACCAGGGTGGCGCCGGCCGGCTGGGAGTTCGGTCTCGCGACCGTCTACCGCTGGGTCTCGGACGGCGACCGTCTCCGGCTCACCGTCTCCGTCACCCCGGACGGTGACTGGCCGGTGCCGCTGCCCCGGCTCGGCATCCGCTTCGGGCTGCCGACCGCCGACCGGGTGCGGTGGTTCGGCGGCGGCCCCCAGGAGGCCTACCCGGACACCAGGTCGGCCTCGCTGGTGAGCCGTTGGGAGTCGACGGTCGACGACCTCCAGACACCGTACGTCCGCCCTCAGGAGAACGGCGCCCGCGCCGACGTCCGCTGGGCGGAGCTCGGCGGTCTGCGGATCGACGGCGACCCGGAGTTCTGGTTCACCGCCCGGCGCTGGACCACCGAGCAGCTGGACGCGGCCGCCCACCGCACCGACCTGACCCCGTCGGGCACGGTGTGGGTCAACCTCGACCACGGCCAGCACGGCATCGGTTCCGCGTCCTGCGGCCCCGGCGTGCTGCCGCAGTACCGACTCGACGCCGAACCGGCCGCGTTCTCCTTCGTGTTCACGGACATCGGCTGATCCGCGGCACCCCGAGGGCCCCGGACCGCACCTGGTCCGGGGCCCTCGGCTTGCTCAGGCGCCGTGCCCGGCGGCCCCGCACCGGTACAGGACGTAGTGCGGGACACGGACGGGCGAGCAGTGGTCGACGGCCCAGCGGACCAGGGCCCGGCCGGGGGTCTTCGCAGCCAGCGCGCGGTGGGTGAGGTCCGCCTCGGTGAGCAGGACGTAGCGGAGCCGGCCGGTGTCGATCAGGTGGTGGAAGGCGGCGGCCGTGGGGTAGGGCACCCGGGCGGTGAAGCCGCCGAGCGGGAGGACGGAGGCGTTGTCCGAGAGGATGTACGGCGCCGCCATCTGCCAGCGGGGCACCGCGGCCAGGTAGCGGGCACCGTCGCGGTGGGCGGTGAGGTAGGCGTAGACGCGCTGTTGGGCCGGGTCCAGTGCGTCGGCGCCGTTGCGGGTGGCGATGGATCCCGGTCCGATCCGGCCGAAGCCGCCCGGCTGGTTGTAGCGCAGGGAGGTCGCGGACGCGGACCACACGGTGGGCACGACCAGGACCGATGCCAGCGCGACGGCCAGGGCGGCCCTGCGCGGACGCGACCCTCCGACGGCGAACAGGACCAGCGCGGGCAGGGCCAGGACCACGGCGACGGCGACCGACCAGGCGAAGAACCGCGGGTAGTGCAGGGTGAGGGCCGCGCACCAGCCGACGTTCACCGCCAGGACCGCGCCCAGCACGCTCCGGCGCCGCACCCGCGTCACGGCCACCGCGGCCAGGGCCGACAGGGCGACCGCCACCACGCCCATGTAGTAGGTGTGTCCGGTCACGCTGCCGAAGCTGAAGACCAGGAAGAACGTCACCAGCCAGACGCCCCACAGCAGGTAGCCGGCGAGGAAGGGATCGGTGCGCTCCGGACGGCGGCGCCACACCGCGTAGGCACCGGCGGCCAGGCCGAGCGCCGCCAGCGGGTACAGCCACCCCGTCTGACTGGCCAGGCCGGGGCTGAACATCTTCCAGACGCTGTCCCCCATCCCCACCGACGCCCTCCTGTGCGCCTGGTCGGCGACGATGCTCCCGGTGCCGGCCGCGTCGACGCCCAGCGCGTGGAAGCGGGTCAGGAAGTTGTAGCCGACGACCAGGGCGACCGGCGAGTTGTCGGTCGTGCCGTCCAGGTAGGGGCGGGCGGCGGCGGGGGTGAGGCCGGCGGCCAGCATCCAGGACAGGGACACCACCAGCATGACCGCCCCGGCCACGGCGAGGTCCCGGATCCGGCGGCGCAGCGTGGTGGGCGCGGCCACCAGATAGGTCACGGCCAGCGCGGGCAGCACCGCCCAGGCCTCCAGCATCTTGCACTGGAAGGCCACCCCGACCCAGACACCGGCCAGCACGAGGGTGCGCAGCCGGGCGCGGGCGGTGGCCCGCTGGGTGGCCTCGGCGGCCAGCAGCAACAGCAGGACGAACGGCGCGTCCTCGGTGACCGACCGGCCCAGGCCCACGGTCACCGGGGTGAGCGTGAGGAAGGCGGCGGCCAGCAGCCCCGCCGGTACGCCGGCCCAGCGTCGTACCACCACGTGCAGCAGGACCACCGAGGCCACGCCCTCCAGGGCCTGCGGGACCACCAGGGACCACGGGTGGAAGCCGAGGACCATGGCCGACAGGGCCTGCGGCCACAGGAAGCCGGGCAGTTTGTCCAGGGTGATGGAGCCCGCCGGGTCGAATGAGCCGTAGAGGAAGGCGACCGGGTTGTCGGTCATGCTGCGCACGGCGCTCGCGTAGAAGGAGTGGTAGGCGCTGTGCCAGATGCCCCAGAGGAAGAGCAGTGCGGCGCAGGTGGCGATGCCCGCGAGGATCGGGCGCTCGTAGCGCTGGGTGCGGCTGCGTGCCGGGGCCGGCCGCGGTGGCGTCCCCTCGACAGGGGCGAGCGGCTCGGCGCTGACAGGGCTCGGCATCGCGGACGGCCTCCAGGACTCCGGTATCCAGGGCTCCCGGAGCGCCCTGGACTGTTACGGCCTGTAGGACGACTGGATCCCGGCGGACGTCACGTCCGGAATGTCAAGGAACATTCGAGATGTTCGTGAGGATCGGTCGTGGAAGTCGTAAGAATCCCGCGCCCCGCCGCGTCCGGCTTCAGCGGGCCGGCCGCCCGGCGTGCTGGGCGGCGAGCCGCACCGGGGCGTTCTGCGCGCCGTAGCCGCGGTACCCGGGATCACGCTGGACCAGTTCGAAGAACACCCGTCCGACGGTGTGGGTGTAGCAGTGCCGAAAGGCCCCGCCGGCGTCCCGGTCGTAGAGGATGCCGAGGTCCCGGTACGTCTCCAACTCTCCCTCGGGGAAATCGAATCGGGCGGCCAGGTCGTCGTGGTAGTTGCCGGGGACGGACAGCAGGCTGCCGCCGGCCGCCCGGAAGGCGCGGGCCGCGGCCACCACGTCGTCGGTGGCCAGGGCGATGTGCTGGGCGTGCCGGGTGTCGTCGGCGGGGGCCGCGCCCACCCCGAGGGCGATCCGGACGCCGCCGTCGGCGCTGGTGACGGCCCGGGAGCGCAGCAGCCCGTAGGGGTCGGCGACATCGACGCTCTCCTGGGCGTGCAGCCCGAGGACGCCGCGGTGGAAGAGGGCCGCCTCGTCGTACTGGTGCCAGGGCTGGACGAGGGCCACGTGGTCGACCCGGGCCGGAGCCGTGGCCGGCTCGTGCGCCACGGCGACGAAGTCGGTTCGCCAGTCGGGGAGTTCGGGTCCGCGACCGGTGGCGCAGAAGAACAGCTCCGTACCGTCGGGCGCCGCGACCGCGTCGAGCGGGGCGTCCTCGGGGGCGCGGCGGCGGGGCAGCACGGGGGCGAGCAGTGCCTCGGCGCGCCGGGCGGCGGCCCGTGGGTCCGGTGACTCCAGGCCGATCGCGGCGAGCCCGGTGCCGTCGCGGCGGGCGGCGGGACCGGTGTTGACCAGGATCCGCGCGTCGCCCAGCTCCCACAGGTCGACGGGCTTGCTGCGGTGCCGGGCGGTACGGGCGAAGCCGAGGGCGCCGAGCAGCGCCGCGACGGGTTCCGCGTCCGGGGTGACCAGTTCGGCGAACGCGATCCCCGTCGGCACGACCGGCGCGGGCAACTCCCCTACGTCGAGGTCTTCTTGAAGTACCAGCAGGGAACGCCGCGCGTCCACGGCGGTCGGGCCGGCCTCGGCCTGCCGGAAGACGTCGTTGAACACTTCGAGGGAGAGCGGTCCGTCGTACCCGGTCCGCAGCACGTGCCGCACCAGCCCGGCGATGTCGAACCCGCCCTGCCCCGGGAAACACCGGTAGTGCCGGCTCCACTGGAGCACGTCCATGGCCAGCAGTGGGGCGTCGGCCAGCTGGAGGAAGAAGATCTTCTCGCCGGGGATGTCCTCGATGCCCTTCGGGTCGGACCGCCGGGAGAGGATGTGGAAGCTGTCGAGACAGGTCCCGAGGGCGGGATGCCCGGCCGCCTCGACGATCCGCCAGGCATGGTCGTACGTACTGACGTGCCGCCCCCACGCGAGCGCCTCGTAGGCGACGCGGACACCTGAGTCAGCCGCGAGGTCGGCGAGTCGGGCCAGCTGTGCGGCGGCGAGATCGTCGTCGTCGATCGCGAGCGGGGAGACGGAGGAACAGACGAGAACGGTGTCCGCCCCCAGCTCCCGCATCAACGAGAACTTGTGGCGGGCGCGGCGGAGGTTGCGCGCGAACTCGTCGGCCGGGACGGCTTCGATGTCCCGCATGGGCTGGTAGAGGTCGATGGAGAGCCCGAGATCGGCACAGCGGGCCCGTATCTCGCGGGGAGAGAGCGGGCTGGCGAGCAGATCGTTCTCGAAGACCTCGACGCCGTCGAACCCGGCCCGGGAAGCGGCGGTGAGCTTTTCGGTGAGCGACCCACTGAGCGAAACGGTGGCAATGGAAGTACGCATACCCTTGTCCTCACGTGCACGACAGCGCCCCGCCAGGGGCGCGGGGCTGTATCGATGTGCGGCTGCCGCCGCGCGGGCGCGGCAAGCCATGACAAACCCGCACCCGTCACACGACCTGCCCCGCCAGTTCCCCGATGTCGGCCAGCATCCGCGAGGCGTCCGCCCCCCGCCCCGTGAACAACCGAAACGCATCCGCGGCCTGGAACACGGCCATCCCGCCCCCGTCCAGCACGGCACACCCCAACTCCCGAGCGGTCCGGACCAGTTCCGTCTCCAGCGGCCGGTACACCACCTCGGCCACCCACAGCTCGGGCCGCAGCAACTCCGCGGGCAGCGGCAACCCCGGATGCGCGGCCATCCCCGTCGGCGTCGCGTGCACCAGCCCGTCGGCCCCCGCCAGCAACTCCGGCAGCAGCCCGGGCGCCGCGGCCCGCGCGCGCCCCGCGCCGAAGCGCCGGCTCAGGGCCCCCGCGAGATCGACGGCCCGGTCGGCCAGCGCGTCCACGACGGTGACCCGTTCCGCCCCCAGCGTGAGCGTCGCGTGCGCCACCGCGGCCCCGGCACCCCCGGCGCCGATCTGCACCACCCGTTCCAGCGGAGCGTCCCGCAGCCCCCGCGCGAACGACGCCGCGAACCCGGTCACGTCCGTGTTGTGACCGACCGCCCTGCCGTCGGCCTCGAACACCACCGTGTTGACCGCGCCGAGCGCCTCGGCCTGCGGGGAGAGCGCGTCCAGGTGCTCGATGACCAGCTGCTTGCACGGATGCGTGATGTTCAGCCCGTCGAAGCCGAGGTCGCGTGCCGCCCGCACCAGGTCGCCCACGGCCTCCGGCGCCACGCCGAGCGCGTCGACGTCGATCAGCCGGTACAGGTATCGCAGCCCCTGGCGGTCTGCCTCGCGCTCGTGCAGGGCCGGACTGAGCGAAGGGCCGACACCGGCACCGATCAGCCCGACGAGATACGAGTCCTTGGCCACGTGGCCCTCCCGAGCGGAATCACACAAGCACGAATCTCTAATGTACGAACTAGTACGTTAGCTATAGCACCGAAGGCCACGACAGGGGAAGACCTCTCCGAGAACGCCGGCGGCACAGGCTTCTAGAATCTCCGCACCGGCCACCCCTCCGAAGGCACCCGATAGGAACCCCGATGACCAGCGTCGACGAACCGGCACAGACCAACGGGCGGATCCGTGACGCCGCCCGCACCCGGGCCGAGATCCTCGACGTGGCCACCCAGGAGTTCGCACGGGCCGGCTACGACGGTGCCCGGGTGGACGAGATCGCGGCCCGTACCCGTACCACGAAGCGGATGATCTACTACTACTTCGGCGGCAAGGAGCAGCTGTTCACGGCGGTCCTGGAGCGGGCGTACGGCGTGATCCGCGAGGCCGAGCAGCAGCTGGACGTGGAGCATCTGGACCCGGTCGCGGCGATCCGCCGGCTCGCGGAGCTGACCTTCGACCACCACGAGCAGCACCCCGACTTCATCCGTCTGGTCAGCATCGAGAACATCCACGGGGCCGAGCACATCGCGGCCTCCGAGGAACTCGGCAGGATCGGCTCCCCCGCCCTGGAGGTGATCCGCCGGATCCTCACCGCGGGACAGGAGTCCGGCCTGTTCACGGCGGACGTCGACGCGGTCGACCTGCACGCACTGATCAGCTCGTTCTGTTTCTTCCGGGTGGCGAACCGGGCCACGTTCGGCGCCCTGTTCGGCCGTGACCTGGTGGACCCGGCGCAGCGCGAGCACTACCGGGCCATGCTCGGCGACATGGTCATCGCCTATCTCACGGCGGAGCGCGCGGCGGACTGACCGTCGCGGCCGGGGGTTCCGGCGCGACCTCTTGACAGCGGGGAAACGCAGGCGCAACATCCGTACCCATCGCGACTAACTATCCAGGCGGTTAATTAGCACAGCCCCTGGTCCGCCGAACCCGTCATCCCTGGGAACCGGCCTTCTCCCCCGCCGCTCACTCCGCCTCCGCCGGAGTCCCCCGAAGGAGCACCGCCGTGTCCGTCCCCGCCCCGCCCGCCGGCACCGCCGTACCGTCCGGCGGCCAGCCGAGGAAAGCCGCGCTGGCCGCCTGGATCGGCAGCGCCCTGGAGTACTACGACTTCTTCATCTACGGCAGCGCGGCCGCGCTGATCTTCCCGAGGGTCTTCTTCGACGATTCGGACCCGGCCGACGCGACCCTGCTCTCGCTGGCCACGTTCGGGGTCGCGTACGCGGCCCGGCCGGTCGGCGCGCTGTTCCTCGGGCATGTCGGGGACCGGGTCGGCCGCAAGAAGATCATGGTGTTCACGCTGCTGCTGATGGGCCTGTCGACGTTCCTGATCGGCTGTCTGCCGAGCCGCGCCCAGGTGGGGTCCCTCGCCCCGGTGCTGCTGGTCCTGTGCCGGGTGCTCCAGGGCGTCTCGGCCGCCGGTGAGCAGGCCAGCGCCAGCTCGATGAGCCTGGAGCACGCGCCACCGGACCGGCGCGGCTTCTTCACCAGTTTCACCCTCAGCGGCACCCAGGGCGGTCAGCTGATCGCCACCCTCGTCTTCATCCCGGTCTCCCAGCTGCCCGACGACCAGTTGCTGTCCTGGGGCTGGCGGGTGCCGTTCTGGGCGAGCGTGGTGGTCGCCGTGGTCGGCTGGGTGATCCGGCGCAGGCTCCAGGAGACCCCGGCCTTCACGGAGCAGGCGGCCGGCGAGGGTGTCGTACGGCTGCCGCTCGTGACGTTGCTGCGGCACCACTGGGCGGACGTGCTGCGGGTGATCGGCGGTGCGCTGATCGCGTCGGTGAGCACGATCTTCACGGTGTGGGCGCTGGCGTACGCGACCAGCGACTCGGTCGGCATGTCCAAGACGTCCATGCTGTGGGTGGGCGCGCTGGCGAACCTGGTGGCGCTGGGCGCGATCCCGGCGTGGGCCACGCTGTCGGACCGGATCGGCCGGCGGCCGGTGTACCTGATCGGCGCGGTGGGCAGCGCGGTGGCGATGGCCGGGTACCTGTGGGCGATCTCCACCGGCTCGTACCCGCTGGTCATGCTTCTCGGGATCGTCGCCTTCGGTGTCGTCTACAGCGCCGCCAACGGCGTCTGGCCGTCCTTCTACGGCGAGATGTTCTCGACCCGGGTGCGGCTGTCCGGCATGGCGATCGGCACCCAGATCGGGTTCGCGGTGGCCGGGTTCGCGGTGACGTTCGCGGCGCGGATCGCTGGTCCCGGCGGTGACGACTGGTCGGCTGTGGCCCTGTTCACGGGCGCGCTGTGCGTACCGCCGGTGATCGCCGCGCTGACCGCCCGGGAGACCCACAGGGTGCCGACCGAACTGCTCGGCGAGCGGCCGGGGACGACGGCGGCGCGACCGGCGGCGGTCTCGGCCTGAGCACTCCGCCGCGGGCGGCCCCCGGAGTCCCCTGCTCCGGGGGCCGCCCGCGCGTCAGCCGGAGAGCAGCAGATCCGTCCAGTCCTTCGCCACCCGTTCCAGCGAGAACGCCTCCCGCACCTGGCGGCGCGCCTCCTCCCCCGCACCGCGCCACTCCTCCTGCTCCGCGAGACCGGCGATCGCCTCGGCCATCGCCCGCGGGTCCTCGTGGATCCAGCGCCGGTCGTAGATCTCGTCCGCGCCCGGCCACGGCAGCAGCGCGGGTACCGCGCCGGAGGCCATGCCCTCGGCCGGGGCGAGGTGGAAGCTCTCGTCGTCGCTGGTGGACAGCACATGCCCGATGCGGCGCAACCAGCCCGCCACGTCGGGTCCGAACCGGTCGAAGACCACGGCCCCTTCGAGCAGCGGCGAGGTCTGCACCCGGCGCAGCGCCGCGTCGTAGTGCTCGCGCTCCTCGGGCTTGTTCCAGATCCACCAGTACTCCCACGGCGGCTTGGACTTGACCGAGAGGTGCCAGCGCCGGTCGCGGGCGCGCAAGGCCTCCAGGACGTCGAGGCCGAGGTCGAGGCGTTTGCGGCTGGGCGCGATCCCGATCATGCCGAGGCGGTGGCGGGCGCCGGGTGCCTTGGGCCGGTCCAGCTGCTCGACGTCGACCCAGTTGCCGATGGTGGTGATCTTCGAGGCGGGCCAGCCGGTGCGTTCCCGGGCGGCGCGGGCGTAGTGGGGGCTGACGCACACCACCCGGTCGACCGCGTCGATGTCGACCTGCCGCGGGTAGCCGGCGTCGAGTTCGAAGCGGTGCAGGCGCACGATCAGTCTGCTGCCGCGCCGCTTGTGGCGGCTGTACCAGACGGCCGCCGGGCCGCACCATTCGACGACCACCACGTCCGCCCAGTCGGCGAGCCGGCGGCTCTCGGCCGGGTCGTGGCGGGCGAGCGCGGGCCAGGCGTCCACCCGGACGTCGAGGCCGGGCAGCGCCCGGAAGTGGTCGAGCAGCCGGGTGAGGAACTTCAGGTCGTGGCCCGCGACCCCGAGCCGCAGCGGACGCCCGCCGGTGGCGGCGGCGGGCGCGGCGGGGAAGGCGCGGTCGAGGTGGCCGCGCCAACGGGTCGCGGCGGCCTCCATGGTGTACTGCCGGGCGGCCCGTGCGCACCGGTCGGCGGCCAGCCGCCGGGCCGCCGCGTCGTGCACGGCGGTGCGGACGGCGTCCGCCGCGTCCGTGAGGGTGGCGGCGCCCGGCACGAACAGGGGGTAGTCGGCGCCGAGCAGCGCCTCGTGGGCGGGGGTGCGGTTGAGGACGACGGGCAGTCCGAGGGAGCCGAACTCCAGAACCTTGGTGGAGAGTTCGAGGCTGGCGTCGAGGGAGGCGGCGCGCCAGCCGAGGCCGAGGTCGCAGTCGGCGGCGATGCGCATGGCCTCCGCACGCGGCACACCCCCGTGGTGGACGACGTCCGGGGTGCTGCGCAGCGCCTCGGCCATGGCGGTGTCGAAGCCGGGGTGCCCGGGGTCCTGGTGGATCTTGTCGCCGACGGTGTGGAGTTCGGCCCGGACACCGCGTTCGGCGAGCAGTGCGGGCAGCCGGGTCATGGGCAGGGTGTTCCAACGGGGTGCGAACTTGCCGGTGTAGACGAGGCGTACGGGCGTGTGCGGCCCGTCCCGCTGCGGCACCGCGGGGCCCGGTTCGGGGACGGCGGGCGGGCTGAGCACGGCCCGGCCGCAGGCCTGGGGCACCCAGGCCTCCAGGAAGGAGCGCAACTCCTCGGTCTGACACAGCAGTTGCCGGGACGCTTCGGCGATGCGGACGAGGTCGGCGCGGGCCTCCTCGGTCATCTCGGCGGGGGTTTGCGGGATGTCGGTCAGGTAGGCCCAGATCCGGCCTTCGAAGGCGCCGTCGGCGACGACCTGCTTCACCAGCCGACATCCGCGCAGCACCAGCAGGTCGCAGGGCTCAGCCGTGTCGAGGCGGGCGAGCAGCTGTGAGGCCTGGAAGGGGGACAGGGGGTGCGCGCCCTGGCCGGGGACGAGATGCTCCTCGCAGGGCCGGACCACGGTGACGCCGGGCAGTGCGGCCAGCGGGTCGGTCAGCCGGCCGGTCCTGACGGGGGCCTTGAGGACGAGGCGGGTCCGGCAGCCCGCGCGGGACAGCGCCTGGACCGTCGACTGGGCCCAGACGGCGGAGCCGTCGATGAGGTTGAGGTCCACGTCGCCGTAGACGAGCGCCCTGAGGGTGCGGGTCATGACGGTTCCTTTCCACGCACGGCGAACAGCCGGTGCCCGGCGCGCGACCAGGCGTCGGGCGGGGTGCCGGTGTCCAGGAGCGGGCGGCGCACGAGCAGCGGGCGCAGGGTCGGTACGAAGGCGTAGTCGTCGGCGGCCGGGGTGTGGCCCACCACGTCGGCGCCGGAGAACTCCTGGGCGCAGAGCAGGTCGAGCAGCAGGGTGTCGGGGCGGTCCTCGGTCAGGTCCGTCCAGTCGGCAACCCAGGGTGCGGTGGGCGGTCCGGCGTGGACGGTGACCGAGGCGGCGGTGAGTTCGCCGAGTTCGAGGCCCGCCGGGTCGGCGACGACCACCTCGGCCGGCCGGTGCAGCTGGCCGAGGGTCTGGGCGATGAGCCGGGCCACGTCGGTGGCGTCCCGGGGCGCGGCGAGGACGGCGACCCGGCGTTCGGCGAGCGGGTCGGGGGCGCCGGTGAGCGCGGCGAGCCGGGCGAGTCGTACCCGGGTGCTGTCCTGCTGGAAGACGTCCCGGAGCCGGTCCCGGCCGTCGGTGACCGGGTCGAGGCGGTGCAGCGCCATTCCGGTGTCGCCGTCCAGGACGCTGTCCCAGGGCAGCTGCGACAGCCCTGGGGCCGCCGACGCCGGTCCGTCCCGCCACAGCACCGCCGGCCGGCCCAGACCCCGCGCCCGGCCGACCAGTTCGGCGAGGCTCCGGTCCAGGTCGGGGGCGAGGCCGGTGCCCGTGAGCGACCAGGGGCCGGTCTCGGCCGCGCACGCGCTCAGCTGGACCAGGAGGACATCCGGGTCGGTGCGCTCGACGAGCAGTCGGCCGTCGTGCGGCAGCACCCGGGTGACCACGGCGTCCGTCGCGAAGTCCGCGGCGGTGCGGTCGGTCAGCACGCCGGTGATCACCAGCCGGTCGCGGGGTGCCGAGGACAGGGCGCGGTGGGAGAGGTGGAAGCGGTCGTCGGCCGGTGCTTCGGGGGTCGGGGCGGCGCTCGCGGGCCGCGCCGGACGGCCCTTCGCCTTCCGCTGCTGTCGCCACAGCCCGTACAGCTCGCCGGGCAGCCGGGCCGCGCCGCGCCGTGGTGCACGGGCCGCCGACACCAGGGCCCTGCCGACCCGCAGCGAGGTGGAGCCCTCCAGCATGGCCACACGCGCCTGAAGCACCGCGGTCCGCTCCCGGGCCCCGCGCAGCGCTGCGGTCAGCTGGTCCTTGTCGCGCAGGGCGGCGGCCAGCCGTTCGGCGAGGCCTTCTTCACGGGCCTTCGCCAGGGCGCGGGCGGTGTCCTCGGCGCCCCGCTCCAGGTCGATCAGCCGGGCGCGCTGGGAGCGGGAGACGAAGTCGGCGAGGACGTACTCGTCGGCGAGCCGCAGGGCGGTGGCGAAGCCGTCGGCCGGCAGCGGACGGCCGAACCAGTCGTGCGGCGGCAGCAGTTCCTCGGTGCACGCGAACACCGCACCGGCGTGCAGGTGCGTGTAGCCGAGCGCGGCCGCGTGCAGCACCTGGCAGCGGTGCGCCACCAGGGCGTCGAGCAGGCGGTGGTAGGGGAGTTCGGTGCCGGGGTGGCCGAAGACGATCAGCCCGCGGCCGCCGGGCCGCATCCGTTCCAGGGCGGCGAGACACTCCGCCTCGCCGCCGTGCAGGGCCGGGTCGGGGCCGTAGCAGAGGAGCAGCAACTCCCCTTGTCCGACCGGCCGTTCGTGCCGGGTCGGGGTGGTGCCCGGCGGGAGGTGCAGATAGGGGTCCAGACGCAGGCCGCCGGTCGTCGCGTCGACGACCGACGTCACGTCGTCCAGGTGTGGGTGGAGCAGGTCGGTCAGGCGCATCAGCTGGTCCTCGTGAAGACGTGGAAGCCGACCCGGTTCTCGCGGAAGCCGTAGGGCCGGAAGAGGGTGTGGCGCAGGCCGAGCGGTTCGAGCTGCCGGCGGTAGGCGGCGAGCGGGCGGTGCAGGATGTAGTCGCCGCGCGGGACGGGCTCCCGGATGTTCTCGTCGGTGAGGATCAGCCGGCCGGTGAGCCGGACGAGTGAGGCCAGGTTGCGCAGGCCGGCCGCCCATTGCGCGTCGTCCAGGACGTGGAAGAGGACGTCGACGCAGAGCACCACGTCGTAGGGCCAGGGGCTGCGCCACTCGTCGAGTGCGGCGCGGGCGTACCGGGGGCCGCCGCCCTCCGCCCGGGCGCGGGCGACGGCCGCCTCGCTGGTGTCGAAGGCGTCGACGTGGTGGCCGCAGCGGGCCAGGGAGCGGGCGAAGTGGCCCTTGCCGCACCCCGCGTCCAGCACGAACAGCGGGGCGGCGGGGTCGGACAGGTCACCGATGAGGGTGAGCAACAGGCCGAGCCGGACCGCGTAGAAGATCTCGTTGCCGGGCCGGTCCAGCCCGATGTGTCCGCCGGAGGCGAGGTCGTCATGCACGCGGTGCCGGTCGTCCCAGTAGGAGCGGGTGGCATCAGAGGCGCGGGGGGCATCGGAGGCGCAAGCCGCACCCCCGGCGCGGGTGGTGTCGGGTGTGCCGGTCGGGTCAGGCATGGTGGTCCAGCCAGTCGGTGAGCACCCGGGCGATCCGGGGGCCCGCCTTGCCGTCCCACAGGGGTGGCCCTTCGGCAGGGGGTGCCGACTGTCCGTCGAGGATCTTGCGCAGGGCCGGTACCAGTTCGCCGTGGCGTACCAGGCGGTTGGTGCCGTGGGTGACGGTGACCGGGCGTTCCGTGGTGGTGCGCAGGGTCAGACAGGGCACGCCGAGCACCGTGGTCTCCTCCTGGACCCCGCCCGAGTCGGTGATCACGGCGGCGGCGCCCCGGACGAGGCCCATGAACTCGACGTAGCCGAGCGGTTCGAGCAGGCGGACGCCGGGTGCGTCGGCGAGACCCGCCGCGCGCAGCGCCTCCCTGCCGCGCGGGTGCAGGGGCACGGCGAGGTCGAGCCGGGCCGCGGCCTCGACGAGCACACGGGCGGCGGCGGTGGCGGCCTCGGGGTCGTCGACGTTGGCCGGCCGGTGCAGGGTGACCACGCCGTAGCGTTCGGGCAGTCCGTGGGCGGCGCGGGCGGCGGCCGGGTCGACGTGCTCCAGATGGGTGAGCAGGGTGTCGATCATCGGGTTGCCGACGAAGTGCACCCGGGCCGGGTCGACGCCCTCGCGGGCGAGGTGGCCGACGGCTTCCGGGCTGGTCGCGAAGAGCAGCTCGGCCAGTTGGTCGACCAGCCGTCGGTTGACCTCCTCCGGCATCGCCATGTCGAAGCTGCGCAGGCCCGCCTCGACATGGGCGACGGGAATGCCGAGCTTGGCTGCGGCCAGGGCCGCGGCCAGGGTCGAGTTCACGTCGCCGTACACGACGGCCAGCGCCGGAGCCCGGGCGAGCAGCTCGCTCTCCAGGGCGACCAGCAGGTCGGCGGTCTGCCGGGCGTGGCCGCCGGAGCCGACGCCGAGGTCGGTGTCCGGGACGGGCAGGCCCAGCTCCCGGAAGAAGACGTGCGACATCCGTTCGTCGTAGTGCTGACCCGTGTGCACGAGGACCTGGTCGTGCCCGGTCGCGCGCAGGGCGGCGACGACGGGCGCGGCCTTCACGAAGTTCGGCCTGGTGCCAACGACATGGAGTACGCGGCCGTTCATGTCGTACGTTCTCCGCTCTGTCGGCCTACCTTGGCGACATGGTCCGACGTCCGTCCCGGCACCTGCCGCGTCGTCTCCCCCGTGCACTCAGCTTGGCCGCATCCGTCGCGTGGGGCGAGTTGCGGCACGACCCCGCGCGGGCCGCGCTGCTCGGGGTGCGGCTGCTGCCGGGGCGGGTGCGGCGCGGGCTGGGACCCGTCGGGAGGCGGCTGGCCGCGCGGGCCCGCACGGCGGGACCCACCGCCGTCCCGTCCGCCGCCCGGGTACCGGCGCCCGCCGGGCGGCCGGTGCGGGCCGAGCCCGGCCGGGTGCTGCACCTGGTCACCAACGGGCTGCCGTTCAGGCACGCCGGCTACACCGTCCGTACCCAGGCCCTCGCCGAGGCCCAGCGGACGGCCGGGCTGGATCCGCACGTGGTGACCCGCGTCGGGTTCCCGGTGGCGCAGGGCGTCCTGGACGCCCGCCCGCTGCAGATCGTCAACGGGGTGCCGCAGCACCGGCTGCTGCCGCTCGCACTGCCGTACGGGCAGGGCGCGCTGCTGGCCCGCAACGCCGAGCTCGCCGGGCGGCTGGTGGAGCGGCTGCGCCCGGCCGTGCTGCACGCGGCCACCGATCACGGCAACGGCCGGGTGGCGCTGGCCCTGCGCGAGACCTACCGGCTGCCGGTGGTCTACGAGGTGCGCGGGTTCCTGGAGGACACCTGGCTGACCCAGGCGCCCGGCCGCGGGCCGCAGGACGAGACGTACCGTGCCCGGCGCGCTCTGGAGACGTACTGCATGCGCGGGGCCGACCTGGTGCTGACGCTGGGTTCGGCGATGAAGGACGAGATCGTGGCCCGCGGGGTGCCGGAGGAGCGGGTCCTGATCGTGCCCAACGCGGTGGACGACACCTTCCTCGCCCCGCCGCCGGACGGGGCGGAACTGCGCGCCCGGCTCGGCATCGCGGCGGACGACTACGTGGTGGGCACGATCGGCAGCCTTACTCCACACGAGGGAATCGGCACATTGCTCCATGCGGGTGCCGAACTGTGTCGGCGCGGGGTACCGCTGCGGCTGCTGATCGTCGGCGAGGGACCCGAGCGGGAGGCTCTCCAGGCGCTGGCCGGGCGGCTGGGACTCGGTGCCGGCACGGCGTTGTTCACCGGCCGGGTGCCACACGCCCAAGTGCGCTCCTACCACGCCGTTCTGGACGTCTTCGCGGTGCCGCGCACCGACGCACGGGTCTGTCGGCTGGTCACCCCGCTGAAGCCGGTCGAAGCGATGGCGAGCGGGGTTCCCGTGGCGGCCAGTGATCTTCCGGCCCTGCGAGAGCTGGTGGAACCCGAGGTGAACGGGCGGTTGATCACCCCTGAATCACCACAGGCTTGGGCAGAAGCTCTCGAAGTATTGCTTTACAGTCGAAAACGGCGGCATGAATGGGGAGCGTCCGCCCGCGCTCTGGTAGCGCGTGAACGCACCTGGAAAAGGGTCGCTGCCACGACCCGAGAGGCGTATCGCGCCCTTGGATGTGTCTGAGGCCCCCGTCGAGGGCGGAGTGAATCCCTATGCAGGTCGAACAGGCCGTACCGTTCGGGGAATTGAGCGCATCACTCGGGGATCGGGAACAGACCGACGGCTTCGAACTGGCCGTCGTCGGGCTCGGCTACGTCGGCCTTCCGCTTGCGCGGGAGGCCTCGGCGGTCGGGCTCCGGGTAGCCGGGCTCGACCTCGACCCGCGGGTCGTGGAGGGCCTCAACGCCGGCCATTCCCATGTGGACGACGTCTCGGACGACGACGTCTCCCGGATGCGGTGGGCCGGGTTCACCGCGTTCACCGATGACGCGTGCCTGGCCCGGGCGCAGACGATCGTGATCTGTGTGCCGACCCCGCTCGGTGCGGACGGCGGCCCGGACCTGGGCGCGGTGCGGTCCGCCGTGCGGTCGGTGGCGGGCAGGCTGTGCCGCGGACAGCTGGTCGTCCTCGAGTCGACCACCTATCCGGGCACCACCGAGGAGCTCGTGAAGCCGCTCCTGGAGGAGTCGGGGCTGCGGGCCGGCGACGACTTCGCGCTGGCCTTCTCCCCCGAACGCATCGACCCGGGCAACACCACGCACGGGCTGCGCGAGACCCCGAAGGTGGTCGGCGGCTGGACCCCGGCGTGCACGGCCAGGGCCGCGGCCTTCTACGGCAAGATCGTCGACACGGTCGTGCAGGCGAAGGGCACCCGCGAGGCCGAGATGGCCAAGCTGCTCGAGAACACCTACCGCCACGTCAACATCGCCCTGGTCAACGAACTGGCCATATTGTGCCGTGAGTTGCGGGTCGATGTGTGGGACGCGATCCGGTGCGCCGGCACCAAGCCGTTCGGCTTCCAGGCCTTCAGGCCGAGTGCCGGGGTGGGCGGCC